>JAICXZ010000013.1 GCA_025934475.1 Mucilaginibacter sp.
ATTTCCTGATTCTCGACGAGCCTACCAACCACCTGGACATTCAGTCGGTTAACATCCTGATTCAGGCACTGCAGCAATTTGAAGGTACTTTAATCGTTGTATCCCACGACAGGTATTTCCTCGACAATATCGCCAATAAGATATGGTTCATCGAGAACCACGACATCAAAGAATATCCGGGCACTTACCAGGAATATGAGCCATGGTATGCTAAGCGCAAGTTGCAAGTGAAGGAAGAACCTGTATCGGTGGTTGAAAAACCCAAACCGGTAAAGGAGGCTCCGCCATCAGACGATAAAGCTAAGCAGATCAAAAAGCTGAACCAGGAGTTAGCGAAGATGGAGGAAGAAATAGCTGAATTGGAAAAGTCAGTAAAAGATATTGAGGCTAAGTTGGCCGATGAAAATCTGTATAAGAATGCAGATGAAGCCAACAAGGTAAACGATGATTACCAGTTAAAGAAACTGCAGCTCACCGAGGTGCAGGCTAAGTGGGAATCGCTGGCTGAGCAGATTTTGGAGTTGGAATCCTGATCCTGATAAGTGGCAGTTGCAGTAGCAGTGGCCGTAATATGTCGCTGCCGGTGCTACTGCTCATATGAATAAATATATGAGAAAACTACTACTTGTACTTATACTGGCGGCATCAACTTTGGGCGTTTTCGCTCAAAATACGCCCTACACCGACCAGGTCTTTACACCTGCCATTAAAACGGTGGAATTTTACAACACCAAAAAAGAACAGTCTTTCCCGCTTATCGAATTGAATAGTAGTCAGCAATTATTGCTTGCCTTTGATGACTTGCGCGGAAGCAGCCGCAATTTTTATTATACTGTTGAGCACTGCGACGAAAACTGGAACCCCACCAATATAGCCCAATCCGAATACTTGCAGGGTTTTAACGAGGACCAGATACGCGATTACAATTATTCTTCCTCGACGGTTCAGAAATACACGCATTACGAACTCAAATATCCGAACCAATATCTTGCAGCGCCAAAAATTTCCGGCAACTACGTTTTGAAGGTTTACGAGGATGGCGATAAATCGAGGATGGCACTTATCCGCCGTTTCTATGTGCTGGATCCTAAAGTTTCGATGATGGCAGAAGTGGCGCCCTCTAACGATAATTCGCTAAGGCAGACCAACCAAAAGATCAACTTCCAGATAGATTGTGGCAATCTAAGGGTGCAAAACCCCAATTATGATATTAAAGCGTTGGTTGTGCAAAACCGCCGACCGGAAACAGCTGTCATGAATACACAGCCTGCCAGCATCCAGGGTAATCGATTGATCTATAACGACGTTAACACTAATGATTTTCTTGGTTTAAACGAATTCAGGCACTTTGACACCCGCACACTAAAGCTCAATTCCGACCGGGTTGGGCACATTTATAAGGATACCGCCAATACTGTTGTACTGCTGACCGATTTTACTCAAAATCAGCCTAATTACGCCTTTTACTACGACAACAACGGCAAGTTCTTCCCAGGCAACTCGGATGGCAGCGATCCCCGCATTGATGCTGATTATGCACATATGTATTTTACCCTGGCTTCTACGAAATCGCCGGATGAAGGCTCGGCTTATATAGTTGGCATGTTCAACAATTACCAGCTCAACGATTCCAATAAACTATACTACGATCCCGCCGACAGGCATTTCCATATCCAGATGCTGATGAAACAAGGGGTCTACGATTATGAGTACGTCTGGCTTCCGAAAGGCGCCCAAAAACCGGATGACACGGCTTTCGCTGGCTCTCATTATGAGACAGAGAACGAGTATCAGATATTCGTTTATTATCATCCCGCTGGCGCGAGGTGGACGGAGTTGGTTGGATATCGCCCGTTGAATACTACGCCAAAACGATAGCGAATAACTATATTTGCCGCAAAAACTACATATGAATCCCCGCACGCCCAAAGAGTCTCTTACTATCATGAACGAATTGGTATTACCCAATGATACCAATACCCTGAACAACCTGATGGGCGGGCGTTTGCTGCATTGGATGGACATTGCCGCGGCTATCTCCGCACAGAAACACTGCAATCGCATTGTGGTAACTGCATCGGTAGATAACGTTTCCTTCAAGCATTCAATCAAACTAGGTGACGTAGTGACCATCGAGGCCAAAGTAACCCGGGCCTTCACCACCTCGGTTGAAGTACGCCTGGACGTATGGGCGCAAAATGTACCGTCCGGAACTAAAGTAAAAAGTAACGAGGCATATTACACGTTTGTGGCCGTGGATCAAAGCGGACGCACCATACCTGTACCGTCGCTGCAACCGGAAACGGAGGATGATAAATTGCTATTTGCAGGAGCACTTCGCCGCAGGCAACTACGTTTAATCCTTTCAGGAAAAATGAAGCCGGACGATGCCACCGAGCTCAAGGCATTGTTTATCCCGGAAGAAAAAGGAAATTAATTCCCCATCTCGAGGATCTTATCAAACTCCTCTTTCTTTACTGCCGATACAGATAATCTTCCCAGTTTAACCAGCTGAATATCCTTCAAAGATGGTTCAGCCTTGATCTGCGCCAATGTTACGGATTTCTTGAGGGGTTCAACCGGTACAATGTCAACCACTACCCAGTTTGGGTCCTCGGTTGTTGGATCCGGGTAAGATTCTTTTACCACCTTAGCTATGCCCACTACATCTTTACCTTCATTGCTGTGGTAATAAAGCACCAGGTCGCCTTCTTTCATGGCGCGCAGGTTATTGCGTGCGGCAAAATTGCGTACGCCGTCCCACATGGCGCGGCCATCTTGATTGAATTTTTCCCAGCTGTATTTTTCAGGTTCCGATTTAACGAGCCAATAGTTCATGGTTGAATATTTTGTGTGGAGGTAAAGTTGTGAAAAAGGCTTCAAAACAAAAAACCTTAGTTCGATTTTACCTTATTCCAGAGTCCTGTTTACTGACAAAACAGTGTCACCACTTTACTGATCATTAAGGGTTAAATTTGCTTATACCTTATTGACCTTATCACCATTGCCCCGGCCGGGTGCGGACAATAAACCCAATCATTAACCATTAAAATCAAAAGCCATGTAAACAGTGCCATTTTGCCGATAATTCTGTGCGCCGTCAGCGTCCCATAACACGCACTGCCGCACAATAACTTTTAATTTACTGCGTGCCGCCCATAAACACGCTCAGCCTAGAACCTCTTCGAATCATTCACCAGGTTTATCTTTTCAAGTTGCAGGGATCATCACGATCCAATAACAATTCAACCATCAATATTAGCTTCAGTTGCGCCAGGCGGCCGCTTTTAAAACCTTATTTAAAAAAATCAAAAACATGAAAAAAATCATTTTAATTCTTCTTGCACTGATTGCTGTTAGAGCCTACGCTGACGATACGGCAACGCTGCAAGCGCTGATCACGGCAGGCAATACTACGTTACCTGCAGGTCATGCCGCGTACCATGTAACGGGTCTCATCCTGTCGCACAACCTGAATGCCAATGGCGACACCATTTACTGTACTTCAAGCACGGGTGATGAATTCAGCATGAGTACCGCCGGGGTAAAATTGTCAAATGGCATATTTATAGGTCCGACAGATGCCATCAATACTTCGGGCGTTAGCGGTGTGCTGGTAAATGCAAATTCCGATACCGTTACCAATTGCGTAATAAAAACGTTCCCTAATTACGGCATTGTAATGACTGGTGGCAACAGCCCCGTATTTACAGGCAATACCATTTCTGACACCGGTTTCATTGGCCAGTTCGTCGACCCATCGGCAACTACCGTTGGTGGAATCATTTCGGGAAATACCTATGATAGAAGTATGCTGTCAGCATCAACTATTACCCAACCCGACCTGATTGTCCAGACAACAAGTAGCAGCTATAAGACCCGTGGATGGACAATTAGCAACAACACCTTTAAAATGCCATCAAATCCAACGGATATCACTGCAGCTTGCATGGAGTTGAAATATGCTCCAAAGAGCACCGTGTCCGGCTCAACATGCCAAGGTGGCTCTATCGGTGTTTCCATAGTCGGCTCAGATACGGTTAAAACCTCTGGCGGCACCTATACCGGGCAAAACCTGGAAGGTGTAGAATATGCCGGCAGCAACTACGGCAACCTCACCAATCTTTCGATATCCAGTCAATCTAAATACGGTCTCCTGTTTGACGGAAGCAGTCCGGCAAGTCATGATGATACGGTGTACAACGCCAGTATTACAAGCTGCGCTACTTACCCTGTACTTTGCGCGCCAACTGTTGCCAGCATATTTTTTCTGAGCGACAAATTTACAACAACTTCTGCCCAGGACGCTGTATACCTGCACCAGGCAACCAATATATGCTTTTGTGCCTGTCAGTTTGTTGGAGGAAGTGTAGGAACCAATGCTGTGCTGCTGGATAATTCTACCGGCACTGTAGACATGTGCTGCGGATCGGTATCAGGTTTTACATCACATGTTTTCTTTGTATACGCCAGCACAGCTATTACAATAAATAACATCCTGATGCAGAATATCAATTTGTCGGGTACGCCAACAGGTTTGGGCCAAAACCTTTCCGGCGGCGCTACCTTAGGTAGTAATATCGAGGTGTATTGATCTCTTTGCCTAATAAGTCAAGGTTCTGTAAGGCCCTTACAGCCTTATGGAACCTTTTTTTAATTGGTATTCATCATTGCCTCTTTTTCCTCTTTCAGTATATCCTTTTTATTACGGTTGAACCAAAAAATGCTGGCGGTTTTCATATATTCAACCTGCTTCTTCGGCTTTTTGAAAGTGTATAACCACCACATACCATATTTGAGGCAGAAGTTATAAAAGAAAATCGGCAGGAAGATACCAGCGGACCACACGATGAGCACCAGGGCCGGAACGTAATACAAATGCAATACCTTAAAGCAAAAAATACGTGCTGCCGACATGGTGATGATCTGCATGCAATACACAAATAGCGAGTGATATCCAACGATCCGAATAAACGTGAAGACCTTATATCGCTGCAATAGAAACGAAAAGCTGAGCGACGCCGCACAACCGATAAGCGCCTCTACCATAAACCAGAAGGGCTGCTTATACTCGGTATATTGCATGCCATATTTCAACCCATGCTGAATGGATAGCAAGTTGTCTTTTGTGAAATAATACTGGATGCCGATAAATAAGATAGCAAGCGGGATAAATATCTTCCACGATGTAAAGCGTTGTATATTACCCTCGCCCAGCATGATGTTAGAAACCAGGTCGCCTAGTGCGAAGAAGAAATAGTATTCACAGATGTCGTTCAGGAAACCAAAATTTTGATCGGTCATTTTTATCCAGGCGTTAACCGAATAAAGTCCCAGACCAAAAATCACCTGAACCCAGGCAGGTAGCTTTAATTTCGCTTTAATGAGCGCATAAATACTACCTATAAAAAACAAGGCGTTTAGATACCAAAAGGGACCATCCTGCCTCGGATCAGTTAAGAGATGCAGGTAGTTCCATGGCGTTGCGCCATTATCAGTGTATCGCGACGATAACAATCGCACAGTAACCTGAATAGAACCCCAAATGAGTAACGGATACAGAATATTGTTGACACGATCACTGACATAACCACCCCATCCTTTTTTTAACAAGCTGCGGCCAACAAGTAATCCGGATACGATGAAAAATAACGGCATGCGAAAGCCGTACATAAACGTATTGAAGTAATTGATGAACGGATACTTATCCAGCGGGAGGGCATGGTCGTTTAACGTGGCAAAGCAATGGCCAAAGCCGACAAGGATAATACTGATCCCCTTATCATAGTCGATCCAGAGCCATCGTTTTTCATTTAAAATATACCGGGAGTTAAAAGGATCCATTCGTAAAACAAAAATTGAAATGTTATGTATTTATATCAGCAATTTAATTTCTAAATCTGCTGTATTCAGGGGCAATATCAGCCAATTTTAAACGTATTAATAGCAAATAATGTTCCAGTATAGCAGATCGCCAATTTTCGGCCGTTAAAAATTAAATCCTAAGAGTAAAAAAATTTGAACTTTATGTAACTGTTTGTAACTTAGAGTTCCCATTGTAAAATATTCCTTACAATTACCCACCTAATTATTTACTTCTAATTAATTTTTGTTTAACTTTACACTTGTATTTAACCAATACTAAATCTACTGCCATGGATATTCAGACTGCGTTGAGCGTGGGCAACATTTATCAAAATATAGCATTTTATAGTTTTTTAGTTTTGCTGGCATCCCTCTGTATCGAATTACTGCGATACGATGCAAAACGCAAGAAACTGAGGCCCAACCCGCATCACGATTGAGTATATTTAGCCCCGGTTCAGTGCAATATTTTAAACATTAATTCCTTCAATAGTTCGCCCGGTCCCGCATTCGAGTCAACACCTTTACTTTTTAAATCGTATTCGCGCAGCAGCCCTATTATCTGCATGGTCTTACCATAGTTGTAGCTTCTGGCGGCCAACTCATAATCCTTTACAAAAAATGGATTTACCCCCAACTCGCGCGCAAGGCTTTGGGGCGATTTGTCCTTAGTATAATGATACAACAGCACCTTGCTGAAGAAGTTATTAAGATTGCCCAGTACAAGTACGATCGGGTTGGCTTTGGGGTTCGCCTCAAAATAGTTAATGATCTGGTTAACCTTAAACGGATCCTTCTTACTTAATGCCGCCTGGAGCTCAAAAACATTGTATTCGCGGCTGATGCCGATATTATCCTGCACATGTTGCGCGGTGATGGTTTGCCCGGCATTAACATTCAGTATTAGCTTGTCCAGCTCGTTAGCAATTTTGGACAGATCATTTCCAAGGTATTCGGCCATTACCGCAGTCGCCTGCTGATCCATTTTGTAGCCCTTGCTGCCGGCATACTCTTCGATCCAGCCTGGTATTTTATTATCATACAACGAAGTAGATTCGAACACCAGTCCATTTTTATCAATGGCTTTGTAGGTCTTCTTTCGCTTATCAAACTTCCCATATTTATGGCAAAAGATCAGGACAGTGCTTGGCAATGGACTTTCGAGATAACTCAAAACCGGGTTGATTCCTTTTTTGTCATCATCCTCCTTACCCCACTTCATATCCTGAGCTTCCTTCACCAATACCAGTTGATAGTCGGACATCATGGGATAACGTTTCGCCGCATTCAGCACGGTCATGATATCGGTGTCCTTACCGTAAACCACTGTTTGATTAAAGCCCTTTTCGGCATCCGACAACAGGTTACTTTCGGCATAATCGCTCACTAAATCAATAAAATAAGGCTCCTCGCCGTGTAGCAGATACAGGGGTTTCAGTTTGCGATTTTTAAAATTTTTGATGATCTCGTTTGCCGTCATAGCGTGAATCCAAAAGTAAAGATTTTTGTTAGTTGATTGAGTTAAGTGGTTGATTAAGTTGATTAGGTTTATCAATGGTAGTGCTCAATTAACTTATTCAACTAACTTATTCAACCTAATCCAACCCAATCAACTTATTCAACTTAATCCAACTCAATCAACTTATTCAACTAAATTTGCCCCATGCTTCAGCCGCTTCAGCTCCCCCCTTTCCCTTTTAAGATCACCGAGCAAGATGGTAAGCTGACGCTTTTTGACGAGATCCGAAAAAAGCATATCCTGATTACACCCGAAGAATGGGTCCGTCAGCATTTTGTCCAATACCTGATAAACCACAAAGGCTATCCCAAAACGCTGATCAAATTGGAAGGAGGCTTGACATTACACGGCAAAGCACGTCGTACCGATATTGTCGTCTTCAACCCCAACGGCCAGAAAATATTATTGATCGAATGCAAAGCGCCATCGGTCACCATTGATCAAAAGGTATTTGACCAGGTAGCGCGGTATAATATGGTGCACAAAGTAGCGCTGGTAGCCGTAAGCAACGGCTTGCAGCACTACTACTGCCGTATTAATTTCGATGAGCAGAATTATAAGTTTATCGAAGAATTGCCACCGTATCGCGAAGTTTATATTTAACCCGGAATTTCAACCAGGTTCTGCATTTTTTCCTTCAGTTCGTCCGGCTTAAACGGCTTGGAGACATAGTCATTCATACCGGAATTAAATACCCGCTCCTTGATATCGAAAAGTGCAGATGCTGTCAATGCGATGATTGGAATATTGGCTTTTTTAGGATCACGCATTTTTCGGATTTCGGTGGCTGCGTCAAAGCCATTCAGAACAGGCATTTGAAGGTCCATCAATATGATATCGAAATTGCTGTATTGAACCATTTCTATAGCTCGTTCGCCATTTTCGGCAATGGTTGGCGTGATTCCCCATTTGGAGAAAAGCTTTTTCATCAGCATTACGTTAACCATATTATCCTCGGCAATCAGTACGCGGAGATGGCCCAATGAATCGGCAGGGATAACGGCGGCTGGCTGCTGACTGTATACTTCGGGCACCGGTACCATTTCTGTCGAAACATGGAATTCCATTTCGAATGAGAATTCGGAACCCACACCGGGCGTACTCATTACTTCGACACGCAAATTCTGTAATTCCAGCAACCGTTTTACAATGGCTAAACCAAGACCAGTACCTCCGTATTGACGGGTGGTGCTTAGCGACTCCTGCGTGAATGGCTCGAATATCACATCCAGGTTTTCTTTTTCGATACCAATACCGGTATCTTTTATCGAAAACCTTACATTAACGATGTTGTGGCGGTCTTCCAGCATTTGCGCATTTACCCACACCGTTCCCGAAGGGGTAAACTTGATGGCGTTACTGATGAGATTGAAAATGATCTGTGTTAGACGTGTCGGGTCGCCGATAACAATTTTGTTTTTCAAACCCGGGTCCACAAGAACTTTGAACTCGAGTTCTTTCTCCTCCGCTTTAAGCCGCTGACCACCGCACACATTCTGCATCAGGTCGGGAATGTTGAACTTGATATTTTCGAAAACCACCTTGCCTGCTTCGATCTTATTGAAATCGAGCACATCGTTCACCAGCGCGAGGAGATTGTTGGCCGAAAACTTTAAAATATCCAGGTTGTCTTTCTGATCAGGTCTCGGGTTGCCCAGCATGAGCAAATTGGTCATACCTATAACCGCATTAAGCGGCGTGCGGATCTCATGCGACATAATCGAGAGGAACTCCGATTTAGCCTGGGCTGATTTCTCTGCCCTTTCAATCACTTTTCCAAACTCAACGTTCAGTATACCGCGCTCTTCAGCAACGGATTTCAGCTCCCTTATACTTCGAATAAATGCCGTGTAAAAGTGACTGAGCATAAAAATGATCAGGATGAAGTTTGCGCAACCGGCAATGATAACCGTCGACTGATCCAGCACCAGCGGTTTTACATCGATCACATAGTTATTATCGTATTCAAGAATCTGGAAGAGCAAAACCGGAATAAGGTTCATCAGCGAATAAAACATGCCGCTTACCTGCCCCAACATATAAAAACTGAATACAATGATAAGCAGGAGGATCTGGGCCGTAATGATATCGACTTTTTGCAGGATGATAAATACAGCAGAAATATTGACCATAGTGGCCAAAACGAGCAGTATGTGGGATATGATTGCCCACCGCGGCCTGAAAGTAAAGTACTTGAACAGGATAATAATGCTGACCAGCAGTATCGTACTGGTAAATGCCAGGGTGTATTGGTGATCCAGGTAAATATTGACAACCAGACCGGCTATTGCCACAATTGCCAGCAACAAGCCATAGTAAAGTAAACGGACCCGCGCCTGATCAAGGATCGATTGCTCCTTGGTTAAAATTTTATTGACAGAGAAATTTAAAAAACCAACGTCCTTGTTCATTGGAGGGCTTTAGCATTGTATAATAAGATATCCACCATACAACACTTTAGCCAGAGCTAAGCGCGTACGATATCCTTAAGACAGCACTTTGTTTGTTGCAATTAGCCTGCCAATCCCCTTAGTCGTTCGTTAATTATTTTCAATTTTGCCTCAGCATCGGCTTTTTTCTTATGTTCGTTCTCGATTATTTCAGGCTTTGCGTTTTGCATAAAACGCTCGTTGTTCAATTTTGCTTCAACCGATTTCAAAAATCCGCCGAGGTATTCTTTCTCTTTAAGCAATTTTTCCTTCTCGGCTTCCGGGTCAATATCAAGCTGCAATGGCACATAAAACTCGTCTTTTGATACCATAAAGGCCGCTGCATCAGCTATCTTCTCCTTCACGGCGGTAAAGTCGCCGATATTTGCTAACCTGGTTATGATGTTTTTGTAGCCGATATAGTCTATGCCTGAATTGGCCTTTACCGAAAGATTCAACGTTTCCTTCGGTGATATCTGCTTGCTTTGACGGATATCACGAATTTTGGTTACGATCTCTTTTACCAGTTCCGTTTCACTTAATAACTGGGTATCTATTTGCCCGATTTCCGGCATTTTTGCAACAATGCAGCAATCTGCTCCGGATCGCTTTCCGAATACTTCTTCATCATGCCAAAGTTCTTCGGTAATGAAAGGCATGAATGGATGCAGCAGTTTCAACACATTTTCAAAGAAAACAACCGTCTTATCATAAGTTTCCCTGTCGATGGGATGCTCGTAAGCCGGTTTGATCATTTCAAGATACCAGGCGCAGAAATCGTCCCAAACCAGTTTATAGGTCGATATGAGCGCATCCGATAGACGGTATTGGGCAAAATAGCTTTCAATCTCTGTCAAAGCCTGGTTAAACCGGCTCTCAAACCATGCGATGGCAACCTGGTTGGTATTTTCCAGTTTTTCATCAACCTTCCAGCCTTTTACAAGCCTGAAGGCGTTCCAAACTTTATTGGCAAAGTTTCGACCCTGCTCGCAATGCTTTTCATCAAACATCAGGTCGTTGCCGGCAGGTGAAGAAAACAACATACCCACACGCACGCCATCCGCACCATATTTTTCGATCAGATCGAGCGGGTCAGGTGAATTACCCAACGATTTCGACATCTTGCGACCTATCTTATCCCGAACAATACCAGTCAGGTAAACGTTCCTGAATGGAATTTCGCCTCTGAACTCGTGGCCAGCCATGATCATCCTGGCTACCCAGAAGAATAGAATTTCAGGTGCAGTTACGAGGTCGTTGGTAGGATAGTAATAATTAATATCGGCGTTATTAGGATCCTTAAAGCCATCGAAAACCGATATCGGCCACAGCCATGACGAGAACCAGGTATCAACCACGTCCTCTTCTTGTGTCAAACTACTAAACTCTAAACCCGAAACCCTAAACTGTTCTTCAGCTTCGGCCTCAGTTTTGGCTACTACCCATTGCCCTTTTTCGTTATACCAGGCAGGTATTCGCTGGCCCCACCACAGTTGGCGACTGATACACCAATCCTTCACATTCTCCATCCAGTAGCGGTAGGTGTTGATGAATTTATCCGGTATCAGTTTGATGTCGCCTTTGATCACATAATCCAAAGCAGGCTTAGCCAATTCGGGCATTTTGCAGAACCACTGCATCGATAGCTTTGGCTCGATAACAGCATCGGTCCGTTCCGAAAAACCTATCTGTGATTTGTAATCCTCTATCTTTTCGAGAGCTCCCGCCGATTCCAGCAAAGGAGCAATCTTTTTACGGGCGGCAAAACGATCCTCGCCAACCAGTATCTGGGCCTTTTCATTCAGCGTACCGTCATCATTCAGAATATCGACAACCGGTAGGTGATGTCTTAAACCAAGTTCATAGTCATTAAGGTCGTGTGCAGGCGTCACTTTCAAACAACCTGTACCGAACTCCATATCGACATACTCGTCCAGAATAATCGGAATTTCCTTTTCAATCAGCGGAATAAATGCTTTTTTGCCATGCAGATGTTTGTACCGCTCGTCGTTCGGATTGATACAAATGGCAGTATCTGCCATAATCGTTTCCGGGCGAGTCGTGGCAATCGTCAAAAATTCGCCATCCGCCCCGCGCCCTGCGCCCACCGAGTATCGTATATAATAAAGCTTTTGATTAACTTCTTTGCGAATTACCTCTTCGTCCGAAACAGCTGTTTTCCCTTGAGGATCCCAGTTCACCATGCGAACGCCACGATATATCCAACCCTTTTTGTAAAGATGGATAAAGGTATCGATCACCGCTTCCGACAGGTCTTCGTCCATCGTAAAACGCGTACGATCCCAATCGCATGAAGCGCCGAGTTTCTTTAATTGTTCCAGGATGATGCCGCCATATTTATTGCGCCATTCCCAGGCGTACTCCATAAATTTTTCGCGGCCGATATCCAGTTTATTGATGCCTCTTTCCTTAAGCATCGCAACCACTTTTGCTTCCGTGGCGATGCTGGCATGATCGGTACCTGGCACCCAGCAGGCGTTCTTGCCTTTCATGCGGGCACGACGGATCAATACATCCTGGATGGTATTATTGAGCATGTGGCCCATGTGCAAAACGCCGGTGACGTTTGGCGGCGGAATGACGATGGTATATGGCTCACGCTCATCAGGCACCGACCTGAAAAACCCGTGCTCCATCCAGTAACTATACCATTTATCCTCTGCCTGTTTGGGTTGATATTTAGTAGAAATGCTCATAGCGCGCAAAAGTAGCTTTTTTGCCTGTAAGTTCATGGATCATGGTTCATAGTTCATAGCCGAAATCGTTAAATTTTACAAAAATTCACCATGAACTATGAACCAAAAAATATCACATTCTTGTTACAGTCCTCTTCAATCACGGCCGTTTTGCTATTTTCAACCTTTCTCAAATAATTAATATGAAAATGAAGTTATCACACCTGCTGCTCGGTGGAGCAGTAGTGGTTACGGCTGCAGCTTTTGCACCGGATGGCGGCCAAAAGGGACAAGACGGCCCGCCTACAAAGTTTATCGACCCTGCTAATATGGATCTTTCCATCAAGCCTGGCGACGACTTTTTCGACTACGCCAATGGCGCCTGGCTAAAAACACACGAAATACCGGCCAAAGAGACCCGATGGGGAAGTTTCAACATCCTTCGCCAGGAAAATACCGACAAATTATTGAGCCTGCTTAAAGAAGTAAGCGCATATGCTGATCAACCGGAAGGTAGCCTGAAACAGCGCGTGGGCGATTTATATGCTAGCGGCATGGATAGCGTGGCTATAGAAAAGCGGGGGTTTGACCCAATAAAACCCGACCTGGCGCGCATCGATAAGATCACCGATCTGAACGGCGTTGTTAATGAAATGATAACTGAACGGGTGAATGGCGACGCCAGTCCGCTTTTTGGAGCTGGTGTGGGCGCAGATTCCAAGCACCCGACCGTTAACATCGTGGAGTTCAGACAAGGCGGCACGAGTTTGCCCGACAGGGATTATTATCTGAAGGACAACGACCGCAACCGCAAGATTAAGGATGCCTACAAAAAATATATCGTCACCTTATTTACGCTGACCGGCACAAACGCCGAACAAGCGGCAAAAAATGCTGAAACTATTTTTACCATAGAAACAGCATTAGCCAAAGCCCAGATGAGTCGCGTTGAAATGCGCGATCCAAACAAAACCTACAACAAGTATGCGGTAAAAGCGTTCGATCAAATTACCCCGCACTTGAACTGGTCGCAACTGCTGCCTCAAATGAAGCTGAATGGCGTGGATACAGTTAATGTGGCCCAACCCGACTTCTTCAAATCGGCGGATGCACTCTTAGCTTCGACATCTATCAACGACTGGAAAGTGTACCTTGACTGGAACATGCTGAAGGGTTCCGCATCGGCATTGAGTTCGCCATTTGTAAAAGCCAACTTTGAGTTTGGCAGCGTTCTAAGCGGTCAAAAAGTACAAACCCCACGGAACGAACGCATGTCGGCCATGGTTGACGGAAGTATCGGCGAGTTACTGGGTCAGCTGTATGTTGAGAAATACTTCACCCCTGCCGCCAAAGAATATATGGTTAACCTGGTGAACATCCTGAAGAGTGTTTTGGGCGATCGCATCAAGCGTTTGGAATGGATGAGCGATGCCACCAAACAAAAGGCTTTAAATAAACTGAACGCTTTCACAGTGAAGATTGGCTATCCCGATAAATGGCAGAACTATGATGGCCTGATCATCGGGCGCCACGACTATTACAGCAATCTGAAACGCATCTCCAAATGGCGCTACAACTATAATGTTTCGCAGCTAGGCAAGCCAGTGGACAAAAAACGCTGGGGCATGACGCCGCCAACAGTGAATGCCTACTACAACCCAACCAACAACGAGATCGTGTTCCCGGCCGGCATCCTGCAGTTTCCATTCTTCGACTTTAAGGCTGACGACGCTGTTAACTATGGTGGCATCGGTGCGGTTATCGGGCACGAAATGACCCACGGTTTTGACGACCAGGGCCGCCAGTTCGACGCCGATGGCTCGCTGCACGACTGGTGGAGCAAAGACGACGCCGATAAGTTTAAATCACGTGCCGACCAGGTGGTAGCACAGTATAATGCATTTACTGTAGTGGATACCTTGCACGTAAACGGCAAGCTGACCCTCGGCGAAAACCTTGCAGACCTGGGCGGATTAAATATTGCTTACGAGGCATTCAAGAAAACCAAAGAAGGTCAGTCGAACAAGAAGATCGACGGCTTTACACCCGATCAACGCTTCTTCCTGTCGTGGGCACAGGTATGGCGCAGTTCGCAACGCCCGGAGTCAGCAGCCCAGCGCATTTTAACGGACCCCCACTCCCCAGAGCAGTACCGCTGCAATGCACCTATCAGCAACATAGATGCCTGGTATGCCGCATTTAACGTGCAACCCGGCGATAAATATTACAAGAAGCCCGAGGACAGGATACACGTTTGGTAAATTCCGTGTTCTGAGTTATAAGTCAAAGCCCGGTCGAAAGATCGGGCTTTCATATTTCATCATGCTTGCAACTTTACAACCTTTCAACGTTCCAACCTTCTAACAAAATATTGCAACAATAAAGTAATAAAACAATTCAGCCAC
>JAICXZ010000046.1 GCA_025934475.1 Mucilaginibacter sp.
AGTCGACGATATCGAGGTTGAGATCGAAGCTGCTGGTTGGAGCCGTGTAGTAAAGTCCTGATAGATTTACCTGGTTGCCCTTACCTGTTATCTTCACATCTGCTGCATAGGCATTTTGCGTTTGGTTATTAACTTTCAGAGCGATGTTACCTACCGTGTCTCCCTTGAAGTTGAAATTGCTGATGTCGAGTGCCGAGGTAAAATGCATATTGGTCTGCAGATCGCGCAGGTTTGCATTGCCGTTTATGACGCCGCCAACCTGTAATGAATCCTGTTGGGCCATGCGTGTAATTGTCTCGATTTTGAAATTCTTGAAGCCAACAGTGATTGGCGAATTCATTTGGCGGCTATCGCTATTTACGCTCAATTGCTGTCCTGCGTTACTGATGGTAAAATCGTGAGCCAGCATGCCCTTGCTGCCAAACTCGAGCACGTTATCCGCAGCAACCGTCCAGGGCGTATAATCGAACATCAGCCCATTCTGCAAAAAGCTGAATTTATATTCGTCAGGTAACACGCTGAAAACGCCGGCAATACGATACCGTTCCTTTTTAGCAGCATCCCGCACCTGCACGCTGATACCAAGCTTGTTTTGCTGTGCATTACCCGAAATAGTGGTGTATAAGAGATCCACCGATGATCCGACCTTAACCTGGTTTGCTGATAAATTATAGTTCAAAGCATTGTTGCCGGTGTTTACCGCCAGCTTAACATTGTCGACAACATTGGAAGCATAAATTACTTTAGGCATCGAGCCATTTACCGCCAGATCTCCGGTTTGGCTGTTAAAATGGCCGTTGATTATTACCGGATCGAGTGTCTTCAGATCGGGCACAAACTGGGACACCAATGGGGTTTTTACCAGGCGAATATTAAAAGTGTATTTCTCAGGTGAGTACTTTGACTTCGCCTTACCATTAGCGATGGTGGTGTTATAGTATTTGTTGATCAGGTCCTGGAGTGCCTCGCCCATTTCGGGCAGTTTATATTTCCCCGCAAGGTGGGCAGTGAGCATCTGACTTTTTATTCTTAGTGTGCTGCTGTCGGCATTAGCGGTTGACTTCATTTCAAGTGAATCGAGTTTGATCACCTGTTTCTTTTGCGCAACAATGAAGTTGGTAAGCTTAACATCGGCATTCAGGTAATTTGGATCCGCCGTTGGCGCATTGGCAACCACCTTGCCGTGGATGGTCATCGGGTCCTTGCTTAAATTCAACTTTTGAAGATTGACACTATCGATATTGATTGTAGTATATACCGACGGGTATTTTTTATTCATATCAGCTTTCCCGTCCATCGAAAAGTGAATGTTAGGATCGGCCATGCGCATGTTAGCGGTGTAATCACCGTCATGAGCCGTAGCTTTCAATACGAGGTTTTTGTAAGTATACCCTTTTACATAGGCGCTGGCCACACTACCGCTTAGTTGCAGGTTCGCCGTTTTAGGATTGGTACTGGTTCCGTTCACCTTCATTGCCAGCGTCACATTACCCACCGTATTAGGTTGTTTGGTTAAAGCGCCAACATTAAGGTTATTGGTTTTGATGTCGGCGGCATATATCACGTGCCCCTTCTTATTTCCGTTCTTCATGCTGGCTACCAGATCGACAGCGCCATCCGACGAACGTAATGTCATCCGGGTATTAAAATCGTTCATGCTGCCTTTAAAGGTGCCTTTAAGATTCAAAGCCGCAGGAATACTTACTGATGGTAATGTGCCGGCAGAGACAAGCTTATTGATATCCGAACTGCTGGTATTGAAATCGGCAATATTAAGGTCGAAGTAAGCCCTATTCATATCAGGTAAACCGCGGATATGAGCCGATGCTTTGAGATGGGTGCTGTTCAGTCCGCTAACCTCTAAATTTGGAACGCGGAGATCATTCACGTCACCCACTACCCTGCCATCAATTCTGAATACTGTATTTGGCGCGTGCTTAAATGGATCCATCGTTGCCATTGAAGGCATAATGAGCAAAACATCTTTCAATCCAAGCCGGCTGCCGTCCAGGTCGGCATTAACGTAAAGCTTGCCTATGTTCTTGCTCAACGATTCGATAGATGGATAGCTCACCTCTAATTTCTTTTGCAAAACTGTTTGAGGAGTTTCCAGGTACAAATCGGTCAGGTAAGAGTTCTTAGGACCATAGAAGAATTTGGTATGGAATTCCTTTAGCGCCAGCCCGCTCTTTTCTGAAAATGTAAATTCTTTGATCTGTCCTGAAGCCGAATCCGGACTGTAAGCCAGGTCTTCGATATCTGCGTTAAGACCCTTTACATGCATATGCGCATAATCGAGTCCCTTTGCGGCGGGGGCCTGTGCATTGTTGTCGAATTTGATGTCATCATCGGCGAACGACAATTTACCCAGCTTCACCGTCCATCCTTTGCCGCTTTGCGGTGTAGCCACCATCGTGTCAATCTTTTTGGCCGTTTTTACGATCGCCTTTTTGACATTTTCGGGCTTGGCGAGCGCTACTCCCGCCCTGGTATCATTCAGTTCGATCGTTTTGATGGCGACGTTCTGATTTTTCAGGTCGAGCTTATCTACCTCGACCAGTAGTTTGCCGAGGTTTACCAGCGATGACATTTGCTTGGTGCGATAGTCAACCTTGATTCTTGAAATATCTATGGTACCCAGTTTCAGCGCCATACTAATTGGCTTAACGGCGGTGTCCGGCGGAGGCACAGGTGCAGTGGTCGTTGGCATTTGGATAATGCGCGTATCCACATCCGACAAGGTGATCTTCGGAATAGTGAATTTCATCTTATCCATGTCGAAATCGGTGATGCGAGTGTCGAAGTGGCCGAGCAGGAATTTTACATCGTTGCCGGTGATGGCATCTTTATAGGAAATATTGATCTTGTCCAGCGCTACCTTCCCTACCGAGAATCTCATGGATGAAGTGGTATCGGCAGGTTTAACAGGTTTTTTCTGTTCTCCGGCAAATGCCTTAATAATATAACCGAAGTTAAATACGCTGTCGGGGCCGCGGCTCACCCTTGCCGTAATACCATCCAGATCGATCTCATTCACCTCAACCTGGTGATGCAGCAGTTTGAGCATGCTGATATCGACCTTCAATTTTTTTCCGGCAAGCAGCGTGTCGCGTTTCTGATCCTCGAAGTAAACATCCTCAAGCACAATCAGTTTAGGCAGACCAAGGCTAAAATGCCCGATGGCTACTTTGGTGTGAATCTTGCCCTCGATAAACGTAACAGCCTTATTCTTCAGGAAATTTTGAATGCCCGGAACCTGGATGAGGATAAAAATAAGCAGCACCAGGAAGAGGAGACTCCCGATTATCCAGAGGACAGTTTTAAGAGCGATTCGTCCTACGCGGCCGGCATTCATAGATAGATAGATATAGAAAACGTCATTTGTTTAGTGAACGTGTAGTACATCAACCATTTAACTCGGCAACTTGTTTTGGCTGATTAAACAAACTGAAAACTTAATTTAAAAAAGATTTGCACCGAATTATTAAAAATGTACCTTTGCAGCCCCGACGGGGTGTAGCGTAGCCCGGTATCGCGCCACATTTGGGATGTGGAGGCCGCAGGTTCGAATCCTGCCACCCCGACAAAGAAAACAAATCCTTGCCTGCTGAAAGCAGGTGAGGATTTTTGTTTTGTAGCGTTATAAGCCTTGCTTACGGGAGCGGAAAAATGAAGAAGCCGAACAGCGCAGCGCAAGGATTTGATTTCTTTGTGACGCCCCCCTTCCGAGGATCAACGGAATTAATCCTGCCACCCCGACCAGTATAATTAAAACCTTGTTCGCTGAAACCGAATGAGGCTTTTTTATTTTGCAGCGATGTACTAAAATAGCTTTACCAGGTCGCTTTTTAAATCTGATAGCCCCAAAGTGCTGCTGTCTCCTAGATAATGATTAATAATGTTGCCATTTTTATTGATTAATACCAGCGCCGGTATTTCGACGACATCATACATAGGACGCAGATCATCTGCAGAACCAGGTGGGTCCCATAAGTTGATATATCTGCTTTCATCATGACCATTTAAATAATTTTGCCACTTTTCTTTGTGGGCATCTATAGAAACCTGTATCAATACAAGTCCAAGAGGTTGATATTTATCCAGGATTGACTTTATCTCTGGCTTTATTTTTAAACACGGTTCGCACCACGTTGCCCAAAACTCAATCAGCACAACGTTCTTATTTCTAAATGATGAAAGTTTGATCTCTTTATTAGTAAAGTCCTGTTTAGTAAAATCAGCTGCGTTGATTCCAGGCTTATTATCAAGCCGTGCCTTAATTTCATTCGCTAGTTTACCGGCCAGCTTAGTTGTTTTCAATGATTGGTCGAGCCCGGCGTACAATCGGTTAGCGGAATCAACTGATAGATCATGTGATGAGAAGTAGTCTTGTATAGTGCTTAAACTTAAATAAGACTTTGGGTGACCATCAATAAAGTTCAAGTCAATCTGCTTAATCCGTTTTCTGATGAATGTCAGTGAATCCTTTAATACTTTAATCGACTTCAGCTCTTCGTTGTTTCTCCCGCCGCCTTTAGTCTTACTCAGCGAATTAAGTTTTCGGTTTATCCGGGAGAAATCACGAAGCCAGGTTCCCTTAAGAGAATCAACATAGCCTGACTCCTTTTGCGTTGTTGAGCCCTCCATTTGTATCTCTTTGAAATGGTCATTTTTAAGCTTTACGTTCATTGTGAATGGCTCAATAAAAACTTCAACTATATTGGGATTATTCAACTCAAGTCTGCCTATATTCCCAGCGATAGCGGCGTCCGTAGGCTCATTTATTTTACCTGAAAATGAAAATCTCCCATTAACCAGCCGTGCGGTATCCTTAATAGATTTACCGTTCGCGTTGCGGTAGTACAGACATATTATTCCTGTATCCCTGCCAAGTACCGTACCATTTATTGTAAAATTGTTCTGCCCTTGTTCCTGGGCATGGCCTTGGCAGCTTAAAAAGATGAAGCCGGCTAAAAGTATTAAAGGTCTCATATGAAATACAATTAGGGCATTAAAACATTTAATGCCCTTAGTGATAGAAAAACCTAACTGCTAATCAAGTGTGCACGTACCGCCAGGAGACGAAGTGTCCGGCGACACAGCTGCCGCCACAAATGTGCAGGAACAGTTTTTTACAGGCGGGCAAGGTTTAATAGTGTCCGACCCACCTGAGCAACCACCAGAGCAACCGTCATCAACACCGCCAAGAACGTGTCGTGCTTCACTTCTTGTTAAGGCTTGTCCAAGGTCAAACATTGTGCTTGAAAATTGTTTACTTTTCATAAGTTAAGGATTAATTAATACAAAATCCCGTTTCGCCGAGATACCTGCGACATGCATTTTGTAACCACATGTTAGTTAGTTCTTTACTGATCATGCTTAGCTTAGTAAATATTTTAAATCACCGGCATCATATAAACGCGGCAGCTTATATCCGTTGAAAAGAATAGTCGGCGTTCCCTTTATTTCCACCATCGCACACCATTCTTTTTGCCTTGTAATAATAGCACTGCACTCGTCATCCACTATTACAGGGAATTTTTTTTTAAACCCTGTATAATCTTTTATCGGATCATTATACCATTCGCTTAATGCCTTCTCTACTGTTTTTGTATCCCCCAACCTATTGAGCGCGACAAAATGCTTTGACATTTTTGCTTTGAGACTATCATTAGAATCGGGCGCGGCAAAAATTACCTTTATCAGGACATCATCACGTTGGCTTATCAATTTGTCAAGCTTTTCATGGGCTCTGGCACATGGACTACAAAAGGGATTGCTTACGATCGTAATCACATTTTTAGAATTGACATTGCCCAAAGTAATTGGGTGAAGATCGTCGGTTACTGCATATTTGGGTTGGCTTAATAACTGCTGATTAAAGCGTTCCATGTCGAATTTAAACTGATTGAGCTCCTTTTTCAATGGTTCTATCTGGGATGATTCGATCAACGGTTCCTTAATCATAGCCCAGAGGACAATGGGTAGTAAGAACAACAGGAAAAATTCAATCACGTTCAGGAACGTCAACTGGAATACATAATAGTGATAGTACATGGCGCAAACAAAGAACTCCATCCATAACAGGGCCTGGACGCAACAACATAATATGCACCAATTATTTGCCCTATATTGAAACACTAGTGAATACACAGTATAAGGCAGGCATAAAAGATTAAAAATAGCAAGTAAAGGGACTGCCTGAGGCAAGATAACAAGTATTAAGAACGAGCCCGAAAAATAGAATAATCCAACTTCACTCCAACTCAGCCATTCAGTTATTTTAGCACTCGCTGATGTCAGTATCGCGTTACAATTGCCAATTCCACCCAGGCTGCATATATTTTCTACAAATGGACTTGACGAACTTATCGATTTGGCCACAAGCCCTACAGTGATGAATATGCCTCCCGTCTTGATGGCAAATAATAAAGCAAAAGAAGCAGACAAATAGTAGCGATCTATCCCAAGACATATAAGACCACAAATTATTGTAATGAGAGCAGGGTAACGCAATTTTTTTAAAACAGCACCTGTTTTTGAGGCCCGGTAATTTGTTTCTCCACTGTCTTTTCCGGGTGTTGCAAACAGAATAATACCATCCCATTTTTTTAGAAATTCCTGTTCTGACATTTCCGTATTACCGTGCTCGTCGCTAAGGGAGACGACACCGTTTGATATATTATGCAAGACCACAAACGAACTGGTCGGAATTTGCAAATGAGCGACAAAAGGAAAAGAGAAACGATCAGGACGATATTCTGCGCTTTTTATTTTAACTGCGCGATTGGGAATTTTCCATTCGTTCAAACAATCAATGTAGGATAATAAGCTTGGATAATTTGGATGATCTAAAAGGCAACGCTGTACCGTAGCCGGAGTGACATTCACTTTTAATTCATCTAAATATTGGGTCAGTACCCTGATAGAGTTTTCGAGGTTCATAAGGTTTTAACTGAATCGGGTAGAACATTTTTTCCGTATACTAACCCAATATTTAACTACGAGGGGTAAGAATAGGAATTATCCAAATTGAACATTTAATTTATAATTAAACAAGCCAAATTTTGACGATATTTTTAAAACAGACGAATCCGTATTTTTTTTGTAATAAGTTTATTACCCGAGGTCTTGGCGATAAAGGATAGTACCTGGATCTTCCATATTCCGAAAATATTTCAGTCAAAATCGAAGCTGGTAAAATCCTTGCAGCCCAGCAAAGCATATAAGGAACCTTAACGATAGTCAGGACTTTTATTTTCAGAATGTACCGAACCACCACCCTCCTCGATTCGCCTACAAAAAACCTCATTTAGGTTACAAGCGCGAATTGCCCCCTGCCCACCTTTGTTGTGTTATTTAAAACATAAAATCATGACACATCAAAATGATAACTCAACCGGCAATAAAGTTTGGTTTATTACAGGCGCTTCCCGGGGCTTTGGACGCGTTTGGACCGAGGCAGCATTGAAACGCGGTGACAAGGTTGCCGCTACAGCCCGTCAATTAGAGAGCATCGCCGATCTTAACGAAAAGTACGGCGCAAACGTACTGACTCTGGAACTCGACGTTACGAAGCCCGACCAGGCAGAGGCCGTGGTAACACAGGCATTTGAGCACTTTGGAAATCTGGACATTGTGCTTAATAACGCCGGCTACTCGCTGGTAGGTACTATTGAGGAAGCGAGCGCAGAAGATGTGCGGGCGTTATATGAAACGAATATTTTCGGTCCGCTCAATGTGATAAAAGCTGCCTTACCACTTCTTCGGAAACAAGGTTATGGCCATATTCTTGGTACATCAAGCAATCTTGGCCACGTAACGATGCCGGTAATTGGCTACTATTGCTCGTCCAAATGGGCATTTGAGGCTATTCACGAAAGTCTGGCAGCGGAAGTGAAGGCCTTTGGCATCAAAGTAACCATTATTGAACCAGGCGCCTATGCTACCGAGTTTGGCAGTCAGCAATCGCTGAAGTTCGCGCCCGGACTTGACATTTATACCGATTTTAAAGCTCATTTTGTGGAACGTTTACAAACGCTGGAAAGAGGCGACCCGCAAGCGACGCCGCAGGCACTTTTTCAAATGGTCGACGCTGAAAATCCACCGTTACGCTTTAATCTTGGTAGCCATAACTTAACTTCGGTACGGGCGGTTTATGCCGATAGACTGGCAACCTGGGAAGCATGGGAAGCCGTTTCAAGCGCGGCACAGGGTTAATCTTAATAATGCATGTTCTTCTATCAACTCACCCCGACTTCTCCGCTAGCCAGCGGATGGTCGGCCCTCTCTACACTTCGTGTAAAGAGGGCTATTAAAAACCCTCTTCGCGAAGCAGAGAGTGTGGTCGAGCGAAGCAATTACCGGGTGAGTCGACTAGACGATATGCTTAAGTAAACATCATAGAATGGTATATTCGTAATTAAAATGAAAAGAGACGAAAACAGCCTTCTTAAGTTTGAGTCGCTGTCAGATGCGCACCGGGCCTTTGGCTTGCCTCATCCCAAACACCCGTTGATCAGCCTGATCAACGGATCGCATATCCAGGTGGAAATGAATAAACTTCCCCATAATCATGTATTGGGATTTTATAAAATTTCCTACAAGCCAAAACTTAGCGGCAAGTTAAAATATGGCCAGGGTTATTATGATTTTGATGAGGGGGGACTGCTTTTTGCCTCACCCGGGCAAGTTATTGGCAGCAGTGACGAGGAGGGCACTGTATGTTCCGAGTACACTTTACTTATCCATCCGGATTTCTTATTAGGATATCCTTTAGCCAAAAACATCAGGCAGTATGGCTACTTTTCGTATTCGGTAAATGAAACGCTGCATCTCTCTGAAGAGGAAAAACTGATTGTTGTGTCCATCTTCAAAATGATAGAAATTGAGTTGAACAGCCGGATCGACGATTTTAGCCAGGATGTGGTTATTGCCCAGACAGAGTTGCTGCTGAATTATGCCAATCGTTTTTACAAGCGCCAATTCATTACCCGTAAATCCCTAAATAACAATATTTTACAAAAGGTGGAAGAAATTTTAAATGAATATTTCGATAATGCAAAGTCATTAAGCCAGGGAATACCAACGGTTGGGTATCTTGCCGAAAACCTGAACCTGTCGCCAAGCTATCTGAGCGATATGCTACGTTCCCTCACCGGGCAAAACGCGCAGCAGCATATACATGATAAACTGATAGAAAAGGCGAAGGAGAAACTGTCGACCACCAATTTGTCGGTAAGCGAAGTTGCTTATGAGTTGGGTTTTGAACATCCGCAATCGTTTAGCAAACTATTTAAAACAAAAACCAACCTTTCTCCGGTGGAGTTCAGGCGGTCGTTCAACTAAGGACTGACACACCGGCAATACACTTAGGAGCTTTGACGATGGTTAGAGCTTTTCTGGTTTCTCCATTTATCATAGTCAGTCTTAGCAAGATAGCAGGCCAACCTCAACTTTACTATCTATATTTAAATATATTGCCCCAAAAGCAATTTTTTTTTTATCTTCATTACATCATTCACTTTTACTAAACTATTGCAATGCGCTCGCTTGTCACTGTTTTGTTAATGATTTTTATCATTGCTGATCAATGTGACGCACAGGCAAATGACTCCGTATCCACTGCGCTGGCACGAAAGGCATTTAAAATAAGTGTGCAAAAACCCGATTCGGGCATTGCCATTGCCAACAAATACATTCAGCAGGCACAATCTACAGGTGATAAAAAGCTGGAAGCATTCGCTTACAAAGCACGCGGCTGGGGCTGGTGGCACAAAGGTATGGGTGATAAGGCTTTCCCCGATCTGATGCAGGCGGCACAGCTGTTCCATCAATTGCACGATCAAAATAACGAAACGCGCACCTACATAAACCTCGCACTGGCATATTCGGGCAACAGCCAATTTATCAATAGCGCGCGTTACCTGGTAATGGCCGATTCACTGGCCCGGAAAATGAACGATTTGACCATGATAGCCGAGTCGCAGCGGCAGATGGGAATACTATACCGGGAGCAGGGGCAATACGTAAGGGCCGTTCGTTACTTCAAAGAGGCTTCAAAAACTTACCAGGCGCTGCATGATACCGTTAATTTCCTGGGCGTGAATGGAAGTTTGTGTATCGCGTATCTCTCCATGTCAAAGCCCGATAGCAGTCTTGCTGTTCTACATGAGTGTATGCCCATGGCTTACGCGCTTAACGGAGCGGCCTATGAAAAAAGTATGCTCCAGGAGCGCCTGGGCGACACCTATTTTGCGCTCGCCAGCTACAATAAAGCGCTAGCCGCTTATGATATCGCCTATAAAACATTTAAGGCCACCAAAAGCGAGGCTGATATGGCCTATGAGGCACTAAACCTCGGCAAAACGCTCATCAAGCTAAAAAAATATCCGGAAGCCGAAAACTACCTGATGCTGAGCTACCGGATCAATGACAGCCTTAAGATAATTAATTATACACCGGATGTTGCGGGACAATTGGCAAACTTGTTCAAGGCCGAAGGAAATTGGCGCAAAGCCTATTCCTGGCTCGAAAAACAGGGTGCATTGCTCGACAGTCTTCACCTGGCGACGCAAAACGAAAAGACAGCGCAGCTACAGGCTAAGTACGAAGCCGTAAAAAAAGAAAAGGAGATCGCGCCAAGTAAGCTTGGGAAAGGAGGATGAGATGTAGTACACACCTCGTGGAAGGAAAGGGGACAGCGTGGAATGCCATGTAGTTAAGCTCTAGTCTTTGCTGTAGAGGGGGTTACGTCTAGGTAACGGCGCC
>JAICXZ010000286.1 GCA_025934475.1 Mucilaginibacter sp.
AGCACACTCGACGAGGATAATTCCGACCTGTTCCACAAGATAGAAAAGGTATCGCAGGGATTGAGCTCGACCCTAGACGATCTGTCGGAAGCAATTAAAATACAGGAGACTGAACTTCATTCGGATGTTCTGGTTTTCAGCGAAGTGATCAATAGCGTTTTAGGTGTTTTTGAGCTCGACCTTGAAGAAAGTAACGCTGTGGTTCATAAGGATTTGTGGACCGAAAAAGTGCTGTTCCCGCGTTTATACCTGGAAAGCATCGTAATGAACCTGGTGACCAATGCCTTGAAATACCGCAAGCCCGATGTGCCGCCAGTAATATCACTGCGCACTTATACCGACCGGAACGACTGCGTGGTGCTGGAATGCCAGGATAATGGCCTTGGGATCGATCTTGAGGTTCATGGCAAGAAACTTTTTGGACTATATAAGACATTCCACACCGGGAAGGATTCACACGGCGTAGGACTGTTCCTCATCAAAACCCAAATTGAATCGCAGGGCGGTCATATTACCGTGGATAGCGAGCCTAATGTGGGCACAACATTCAAAGTGATCTTCAAATCGAAAAGCTGAAGTTAGCTTTACTTGTCCTCGTCAGTCTCAGTTACGATGTTATTGTTGTAGTCAGTTCTGAAGCGAATCGGGTATGCCGAAACATCTTTTGGATTGGCATAGATGAAAACTGTGTATTTCTTTCCGGGTACCAGTCTGAAAATGTAATTTTTGTTCAGCCCGAAACCCTCGGAAACTAAAAACCCGGGGTTTACCCTGTCAAAATAGATAATTGAATTTTGGGGATCATTGCTGAAGCCCTGGAAAGTAACGTCTTTTCCGGCTCCCTGTATCAATACCTTTTTAAAAGGCTGACCATCAGTAGCGACGATGGCTTTTTTTTGCTTGTCGATAGTTGCAATGTCCGGGTTTTTAGAGCAGGATAAGACAGTGATTGCTATTATGCAGAAAAACAGGAATAGATTTTTTTTCATTCTGGAAGGTTTATTGAAGTAAAGATAGGGTTTTCGGACTAGTTGTTTAGCCGTTCCACCTGTCGCGAATTCTTATGTATTTTGTAAATAAAAACTATGTAAATTGTAAATTGAATTTATGTATTTTGTAAATAAGATCTATGTAAATTGTCAATTGTTCTTATGTATTTTGTAAATAAGATCTATGTAAATTGTCAATTGTTCTTATGTATTTTGTAAATAAGATCTCTAAATAAGTTATAATGCCGGTGTATAATATTGAAAACCTATTTTTATTTCTTTAGTTTGTTATGACGTCGTTCATCCAATTTTGGAATTTTATACATTATTGTTTTATAAGTTGCAATTGAGCTTCCATAAGATAATGCGGTACATAAGTCCAATTCGGTTTATGTACAGAATTCCATTCATGCAAAGGGCCTTTAGAAAAAAGACCGGGATCGAAAACATGGCGGATTATGCAGATAAAGCTGTCTTTTATAATAATGAAACAGGAATATCTGTCAAGTGGGCTGGCATCCATATGGCTGCCATCGCAATTAGTTTAGAGATCGTTTTATTCGACATTTTTCAATTTCTATCGAAAAAAGACTTTTATAATTATATATGTGCAAAAAATGGTCAAATAAATCAGTTGTTATTTATAGCCATTCTCGTAGGGGTAACATTATTTATAAATTACGCTACGATATTTAAGGACAAAAAATACCTGATTTACTTTGAAGAGTTTGAACGGCTACCCCAAAAAAAGTAAACCTTATACTGCCGTGTTTGCGCAGTAGGGTATTTGTTGCTCATAGCTCTGGCGATCTACAGCGTTACCTGGACATATATTGCATAAGGTCTTCCAACCGACCAGGTGCGAGAATTAGCAGTAGCGCCCCTAGAAACTTTCTCATGTCCAACATTACGATCAGCAAAATCTTTTTGTATTATTGACTCACAAGTATTAGATTGCGTCAAACCGACACATTAAGCTATTTATGAGAAAACCATTGAACCTCGTCTTCAGCGCGCTTTTACTGGCTGCGCCGTTGTTCCTGCTTTCATTTATTGTTAAAACCGGTCATATTATTTCACTCAGCATTGCTCATACGGATGCAGGCGAAGTGTCGGGAGTTCGCAATGCAACCGGGGATATAACCGCATTTAAGGGAATCCCGTTTGCTGCGCCGCCGGTCGGCAATTTACGATGGAAGGCTCCGCAACCGGTAAAACATTGGAGCGGTGTGCGCAAATGTGATGCATTTGGTCCCAGCCCAATGCAGGCCAAGCCAACTCCGTTTATGGTTTATACTTCGGAGTTCCTGATACCGGAGAAACCCATCAGCGAGGATTGCCTGTACCTGAACGTGTGGACGGGCGCAAAATCGAAAGCTGAAAAAAGGCCCGTGTTTCTTTGGATATATGGCGGTGGATTCAGCAGCGGCGGTACAGCTTGCCCCATTTATGACGGCGAGGCTATGGCTAAAAAGGGCATCATCTTTGTTTCGGCAAATTATAGGGTAGGGGTGTTTGGCTTTTTTGCGCATCCGGAACTGACCAAAGAGTCGCCGGAGAAACAATCGGGCAATTACGGTTTGATGGATCAGATTGCAGCTTTAAAATGGATTAAAAAGAACATCGCAGCCTTTGGTGGCGATCCGAATAATGTAACTATTGCCGGGCAGTCGGCAGGATCTATGAGTGTAAACGCACTGGTAGCCTCGCCATTGACGAAAGGACTATTTAAAAGAGCGATAGCAGAAAGCGGTTCGCTAACCATAAAAAATCCGGCCATACAAACTGCCACGCTTCAATCGGCCGAAGCGGATGGCGTTAAAGCTGCCGCTAAAGCCGGGGCGAATTCACTGGCCGGTCTGCGGGCAATGTCGGCGGAAGATGCAATGAAAAAACTACAGGGCAGGTATTCGCCTATAGTTGATGGTTATGTACTGCCGGAGTCTATCCCCGATATATATGCCGCAAATAAAGAAAATCACGTACCGGTGATCATCGGCTGGAACGGCGACGAGTTTGGTTCTGGTGCGGTTAAAAAAGAAGCATTTATCAAACAGGCGCAACAACAATATGGCGCTGATGCCGAGACATTTTTAAAGTTTTTCCCTGCCGGTACCGACGAAGAGGCTACAGCGTCGCAGGTAAAACTAAACCGGGATATGGTGTTCGCGCTTTCGGGGTATAATTGGGCAAATATTGAGAGTCAGTATGCTGATGCACCGGTGTACGTCTACAATTTTGATCGCAAAATACCGGCAACAGACGATTTTGTAAAATATGGTGCCTTCCATACCGGTGAAGTATGCTATGTGATGGATAACCTGAAATTTCTGAACAACAGGCCTTTTGAGCCGGCTGATCATGCATTGGCTACTTTAATGTCTGATTATTGGGTGAATTTTATTAAAACGGGAAACCCCAATGGTAATGGCCTGCCCGAATGGCCCAAATATAACACAACTCAAAACCTGGTTAAAGTATTTGACGCTGAGTCGAAAACAGAGAGCTTGCCGGACAAAGGCGCATTGGGCTTTTTGTTATCGAAGACTGGTAAATAATATTGCCCTTTTTCTGTTTTGATGCAATGTAACGGGTATGATTGGTCTTGATAATCTACCGGGCCTGGAGGGTTAATAATCAAACTTCAAAAAGCTTACTTTTGTACCGGCATAATGTGCCTGTCGGTTAATGATCAGGAATCTTTCAATTGAAAATTTCATAAAGCTAGATGCGTCCATCCCGGTTGCGGATGTGCGCACGCCCGCGGAGTTTGCGCAGGGGCACATTACCGGGGCACATAATATCCCGCTTTTTTCCAATGACGAACGCGTGCAGGTGGGTACTACCTATAAACAGCAGGGACGCGAGCCGGCTATTTTACTGGGTTTTGATCTGACGGGATCTAAATGGTCGGGCTTTATCAAACAGGCATTAGAGATTGCGCCAGATAAAAAAATAGGCGTCCATTGCTGGCGTGGCGGTATGCGTAGCGGCGCTATGGCATGGGCCTTAAATCTATACGGCTTTGATGTTTACTTGCTCGAAGGCGGATATAAGAAATATCGCCGCTGGGTGCTCGATAGTTTCGATCTGCCCTATAACCTCATGATCCTTGGCGGCATGACGGGCTCGGGTAAGACCCTGATCCTGCATGAACTGGCGAAAGCGGGCGAGCAAGTCATCGACCTGGAAGATCTGGCCCAGCACCAGGGTTCCTCATACGGCACCATGGATAAATTGGTGCAGCCAACGCAGGAACAGTTCGAGAATGACCTGGCTGCTCAGCTGTATCTTGCTAATAAAGAAAGACATATCTGGCTCGAGGACGAGAGTATCACTATCGGCAAAAGATTCATCCCGAAGGGACTTTGGGCGCAAATGCGCGATGCGCAGGTATTGAACATCAAGCTGCCGCTGGAAAGCCGGGTTGATTTTTTGGTGGACGAATATGGCAAACTTGATAAGGAATTCCTGATTGAATGCACACAACGCATCTGGAAACGCCTGGGGCCCGAGCAAACTAAAAATGCCATACTGGCCATTGAAGAAGACCGGATGGCCGACTTTATTCGTGCGGTCCTGATCTACTATGATAAAACTTATCGCACCGGATTGAGCAAGCGCGAGCCTGGTAATGTACAGGAAGTTGATTGCGCCAATAATGATGTTGTTAAAAATGCATCGATTATACTCGATTACATTCAAAAAACCTCGATTGTGTGAACTGACAGGGCGTTCCCCGGGAAAACTTGCTGAAACAAATCGCCAACGAAAAATATTAAGTCTGTTTGATGGACAACATGATAACTGAAGAAATAAAACTAACCCAGTATTCGCATGGTGCGGGCTGCGGCTGTAAGATTAGTCCGGCGATACTGGATAAGATGCTGCACAGCCCGGTTCAGTACCAGCCCGACGCGCGGCTGCTGGTCGGAAACGATAAACGCGATGATGCTGCCGTTTACGATTTGGGTAATGGTACTGCACTAATCTCAACTACCGACTTTTTTATGCCCATTGTGGACGACCCCTATGATTTCGGCCGGGTTGCATCAGCCAATGCCATCAGCGATGTGTATGCCATGGGAGGGAAGCCGGTATTGGCCATCGCCATTTTGGGCTGGCCGATAGATAAGCTGCCACCCGAAACTGCTCAAAAAGTGCTGGAAGGATCAAGAGCTATTTGTGCTGAAGCCAGAATAAGCCTGGCCGGCGGTCACAGTATTGATTGCCCCGAGCCGGTGTTCGGCTTGGCAGTCAATGGCCTCGTTGATGTCAAAAATTTAAAGCAAAACTCTACAGCAACAGCCGGTTGCCGGTTATATCTTACCAAGTCTTTAGGTGTAGGC
>JAICXZ010000485.1 GCA_025934475.1 Mucilaginibacter sp.
TGCCATAGCAATTGGTGGTGTTGTGGCTTTCTTTCTGTGGCTGCTTAACTGGGCCATCCATTTCCGGTTTGCTCACCCATGGCTGCTTTACCTGTTGCCGCTGGCTGGTGTGCTAATTCATGTCGTTTATAAATTATATGGCAAATCGTCCGAAAGAGGCAATAACCTGATCATGGATGAGATACATGAACCAGGTGGTGGTGTACCTAAACGCATGACGCCGCTGGTGCTGGGTTCTACCATCATTAGCCAGTTATTCGGTGGTTCGGTTGGACGCGAGGGAACAGCAGTGCAAATAGGAGGGAGCATCGCCGGCTTTTTCGGAAAGCTATTCGGCCTTAATGAAAAGGACACGCGAACGGTGCTCATCGCAGGCGTAGCAGCCGGTTTCGGCGCCGTATTCGGTACACCGCTGGCCGGGACTATTTTTGCTATCGAGGTGTTGGCGATAGGCCGTTTGCAGTACGATGCTATCATACCTTGTATCATCGCAAGTATTTTTGCTGACCAAACGGTGGCATTGTGCGGAATTCATCATACCGCCTATCACATCGATCCTTTTGTTACTAAGCCACCCGTTCAATTCTTCAATATTCATTTCGATTACTTTTTATTAGCTAAAATTATATTGGCTTCAGTGCTATTCGGACTAACCAGCTATTTCTTCGCCGAACTTGCGCATGGGATTAAAAACCTGGCGTTAAAGCTTATCAAAATCACATGGCTCATCCCTGTAATAGGCGGCCTCATCGTTATAGCGATGGTATTAATCACCGGCAGGCAGGATTATCTGAGCCTGGGTGTCGACCCCCAGTTTGCTGATTCAGTAACGATACCCTCTGCTTTTCATGCAGGGGGGGCATTTACTTTTAGCTGGCTCTGGAAGATTATTTATACCTCTGTAACACTGGGCACAGGCTTTAAGGGCGGCGAAGTTACCCCGTTGTTTTATATCGGCGCTACACTTGGCAACACGCTGTCGCAGCTTCTGGATGCTCCAGTTGGCTTGTTCGCGGCGCTGGGCTTTATCGCTGTGTTTGCGGGAGCTACCAACACACCGCTGGCTTGCACCTTTATGGGTGTCGAATTATTTGGCGGCCAATACGCACTTTATTTTGCAGTGGCCTGTTTTACGGCCTATTTCTTCAGCGGGCATTCGGGCATTTACAGCGCGCAGCGCATCGCAATACCTAAAATTTTTGATCCGAATTATAGTGATGAAACATCGATAGGGCAATCGATCAGCAGACGGCGAAAACAATTAAATCGAAGGTTGGCGAGGTATAAGAGCAAACTGAATAAATAGAATAAGTAACGCATAGCTTAAACATCCGGTAAATGTGGAAGACACTATTCTACGTAGCCATAGGCAGCATCATTGGAGGCGTTAGCCGGTTCCTGCTGCAGCAATTTATTCAGCGGAGGATCGACTCCGTTTTTCCTTACGGCACCCTGGTTGTAAACCTCGTCGGCTGTTTCGTCATAGGTATCATTATGGGCTTGGCAGACAAGGGGAATCTAATGAGTCCGCAGGCCCGGATATTTTGGGCAACGGGCATTTGCGGAGGGTTTACCACATTTTCATCATTCATCGGTGAAAATTATAACATGTTGCGGGGCGGCGAATTACTCAGTACTTTTATATATCTGTCTGTAAGTGTCGTTGTTGGGCTGATGGCCGCTGGGTTCGGCATCCTGCTGGTAAAAAACTTATGAGCCATGGAAACGCTAAGAGAGGACTCCAAATTACTCCGCATTTTTATTGGCGACGCTGATATATTAAATCATACGCCGCTTTACGAGGCTATATTGCTCAAGGCCAAATCCATTGGTCTGGCAGGAGGGACGGTTATGAGGGGCATTATGTCGTATGGCGCGTCCAGTCGGCTGCATACCGTGAAATTGCTCGATCTTTCGGAAGATCTACCCGTTGTGATTGAAATAATAGATCACGAAGACAAAATACGAGCCTTTATCGAGGTTGTCGGCAAGATGATAGAAGAAGCCGGTTGTGGGGGACTTATCACTGTAGAAAAAGCTGAGGTAGCTTACTACAAACCAAAGAAGACGTAACCATAGAGGAAGGTTAGCTGATTCTGTTCGGTTATTTCTTTCTTATATAAATATGTTTTACATTCTTTTTTCCTGTGTCCCGTTCATCAATTTCAAATTGGTTCATACTTCTGATTAGCGGAAGCATCTTGCTATAGCCGTAATTGCGTGGGTCAAAATCAGGTTTCTTTTTTATCACCAGGCTGCCCAGTTCGCCTAAAAAGGCCCAGCCATTTTCGTCGCCCAGGTCATCGACGCTGTCCAATATAATTTCTGTTATTTCCGGTCCGATCTTATTTAAGGGACTAATGCCCGCGGACACCGAGCCTTTCGATTGCTCTTTGTTATCATTATCTGCCGGACTCGTCTTTTGCTTTTTCAGAATTTCGATGTAGATGAATTTATCGCAGGCTGTTATAAACGGGCTCAGCGTTTTCTTTTCGCCTATACCAATTACCTTCATCCCCGCTTCCCGCAAACGCGTCGCCAGCCGGGTGAAATCGCTGTCGCTGGAAACGATACAGAAACCGTCCACCTTGCCGGTATACAAAATGTCCATGGCATCGATGATCAGCGCACTGTCCGAGGAGTTTTTTCCCGACGAGTAGCTGTATTGCTGTATGGGTGTAATGGCATTTTCCAGCAGAACGTTTTTCCATCCTGTGATATGTGGTTTCGTCCAGTCCGCATAGATCCTTTTGAATGTGGGCGTGCCATACTTGGCTATCTCTTCAAACATTTCTTTTACATAGGCATAAGGAACGTTGTCGGCGTCGATGAGGACAGCGAGTTTAAGGTCGTGGTAGGCTTCCATAGTAGCGGGATTATTTGGAGAGTGCAATATACTCAATTTGGAGCGCCGTTGTGAGGAGATTAAGACTTACGAAGTTTAACTCGGTATTATTTGTTTTTCAAAGGCCTCGTTGAGGGCTTCGCCGTTTTAAAACTTCGTAAGTCTTATAGTTGCGCAGATTACAATTTCACTTCGCCCCAACCTTTGCGGTATTCGCGGCGGATGAACTGGTTGGCCGGCTCATAATTGGTGATGCGCATGTTTTCACCATCCCATTTCAAAGCTTTGTAGCGTCCATTGAATTGGAGGCGATCCTGTTCGCCATATACCGGGTCCTTGTATTTTATCTTTTCCTGGATATCGAAAGTACGCAGCAGCAGGTTACCCATCAGCACAGTTTCGGTAAGCGGACCGGCATAACCAACAAATGGCGAATCCACTTCCATCTTGCCATAACCAGCGATAGCTGCATCCACCCATTGCCACCAGTGGCCATCCATATCACCTTCAACACGCGGATATTTTTTGGGAATGTTCACGTCCTTATTGAGCGACAACGGCAGCAGGCGTGGATGACTGCCACCCCAGCCGCAGGATACTTTTCCCTTAGTGCCGATGAACAGGGTACAACCTTCAAAATCATTTTCGCTTGGGATATCGCCTAATGCTTCGTTCTGATTTACATCGGGATCGAGCTCTTCCATTCTTTCAGGCGTAATGCCGCCATCCATCCAGTACAGGTCAAGGTCCTGACCGTTTTTCTGTTTGAACTTGAATTTGATAGAGCTTGAAACTGGTCCGCTCTCCGGATAAATTCCTTCTTTAAAGATACCGCTGTAAACGGTACTGGCGCTTCCCGAAATTTCGGTAGGGTAGCCCAGGCCTAGTAATTTAAACGGAGGCCCCATAATGTGGCACCCCATATCGCCTAAAGCGCCGGTACCAAACTGCCACCAGCCACGCCAGTTGAAGGGCACAAGGTTATCGATATAGTCAACATGCTGAGCCGTGCCGAGCCAGAGATCCCAATTTAATTCCTTAGGTACCTGCGGCTTTGTTTTTGGCCACGAAATACCTTGCGGCCA
>JAICXZ010000268.1 GCA_025934475.1 Mucilaginibacter sp.
CTTCGCGTGCGGCTTGCAGAGCTCTTTGATTAATATCTGTCGCATAAATTACGCTCCTTCCTAACAGGTTATGTTCTTTGAGCAGGATAGCGATAGAATACGCCTCTTCCCCGGTCGCACATCCGGCAATCCACACTTTGATAAAAGGATAGGTTGCCAACCTTGGTACTATTTTTTCGCGCACACCCCTGTAAAAAAAAGGATCCCGGAACATTTCGGTAACGGTAATGGAAATATGCGGTATCAGATCCTCAAAAAGCTGCTCATCACGCAGCAGCCGGTCACTCAACTCTTCCGTAGTTCTTAGTTTGCGCGCTATCATAAAGTTGACGAACCTTCTTTGAAGAAACACCTGACTATATTGGCTAAAATCATAACCATACTTGTTGTCAATAGCCTTAAGCAATACTTTCAACTCCTCGCCTCTCAGAACAATTTCATCTTTTGTCATTTACCAAATGCCATTTTCTGTCCCTTCATTACTTATTTATAGAGCCACACGCGCATCAGCGATAGCAGTTGTTCAATATTCACGGGTTTGGAAATATAATCCGACATTCCGGCTGCAAGGCACTTTTCTTTGTCCTCCTTCATGGCTTTGGCGGTCAATGCGATGATCGGAAGTTTTTCCCAGGCTTTATTTTTCCTGATCTCCCTCGCCGCCTCATAACCGTCCATCTCCGGCATCATCACATCCAGCAAAACCATGTGTATTCCGGGATTTTCTTCAAGCGCTTCCAGGGCCTCTCTTCCGTTCTCGGCAATGATACACTGCAGGCCTTCTTCCTCCAGAGCACTGGTAAGGGAGTAAATATTGCGCATATCATCATCCACCACAAGTATCTTTTTATTCAGCAGCACATCATCAGCGCTATGCAGGTTGCGAATCATTTTTTGCTTTTCTTTCGGCAACCTTGATTCTACCCTGTGCAGGAACAGGGTAGCCTCGTCCAGCAATCGTTCCTGTGAGCTGGCCGTCTTGAGAATAATGGCATTGGCAAGGTGATTAAGCTTTGCGGTTTCTTCTTTCTTCAGCTCCCTTCCTGTATAAACAATAACCGGTATATGGTTCCAGGGTTCGGTTTCCTTTATCGCTTCAAGTAAATCAAAGCCAGATATGTCAGGCAAACCGATATCTAAAATGATGCAATCAAAGCTGTCATTCCCAAGCATCACCAGCGCTTCATTCCCCGAATGAGCCTGATAGCATTTTACGTCCCCATTCCCGATCAGTTCACGAATGGCCTGGTTTTGGACTTTGTTGTCTTCAACAATCAGGAGCTTTTTTACTTTTTTGTCGATGAAGCCCCCAATCTTATCAAATGCCTGTTGTAAACGCTGCATCGTAATGGGCTTTTGCATAAAATCGAAAGCCCCCAACTCCATGCTTTCTTTCTTCTTATCGTATCCAGACAGGATCTGAAGGGGGATATGTCGTAGCTCAGGGTCCTGTTTTAATTGCCTTAGAACTTCTAACCCATCCATCGTTGGCAGCTCCATATCCAGCAGTATAGCATTCGGCTTATGATGCCTGGCCAGACTTACGGCGGTACTACCCTGTTTTGCGATCACCCCCTTATAATTGCGCTGCCTGGCAAAACCCAGCAGCATCGTTGAAAAAACATCGTCATCCTCAATAATAAGCACTACTTTATCATTGCCGGTGATGTTATCACTGTCATCGTTTACCGCATTCAATCCCGGTGCGGGATGTGATGATGTAATTGGTACCGGCTCTTTCCTTTCAGTGACCGTTTCCCTAACCTCGATTTCCTTATCTATCGCTGTCGCTAATGAAGTGTCAAATTCTTCCGGTAAATACAAAGTAAAGGTACTTCCTCTTCCAGCCTCGCTGCTCAAATGTATTTCTCCTCCAAGCGCGTGGCAAAGTTCGCGGCTGATCGAAAGGCCTAATCCTGTTCCGCCATATTTTCTTTTGGTAGAGCCGTCGGCTTGCTGAAACGCCTCAAAGATCAGTTCCTGCTTATCTTCGGGTATGCCTATCCCTGTATCTGTTACCGAAAAGCTGATGACTGACCTCTTGTTATTCAGCCCCTCATTTCTGAATGAAACCGGAGTTGATACTTTGCTGATGTCAAGAACTACTTTCCCGCCCTTTTCGGTAAACTTAAAAGCATTGGACAGGAAATTTTTCAAAATCTGCTCTAGCCGCTGCCTGTCCGTAGTAACAGCTAAATTATCGTCGCCGATGTTTGCAATATACTCGATCCCTTTAGTTTTTGCCAGCTGGCTGAATGTGGAGGAAAGTGTCGCCGTTATCTCCAGGCATTGTTCTTTGGCAATATTCAATTCAATTTTCCCGGATTCAATTTTCGCCAGGTCAAGTATTTCGTTAATCAGATTCAGCAAGTCCGAACCTGAACTATGGATACTCTTTGCAAATTCCGTTTCTTTCTGTCCGAGCTTCTTGTTCTTATTTTCAGAAAGCATATGAGACAGGATTAGAATGCTGTTCAGCGGCGTCCTTAATTCATGCGACATGTTGGCCAGGAACTCAGATTTATATTTACTGTTAATCTCCAGTTCACGCGCTTTGGCTTCTATATCCACCTTTGCATTTTCCAGCTTTTCTTTCTGTTCCTCCAGTAATTCTGCTTTTCCCTCCAGTTCCTCGTTGGTTCTTTGCAGCTTATCTTGCTGAGTTTTCAACTCCTCTTCCGAGCGCTCAAGCATTTCGGTTTTTTGCTGCAGCTCCTCATTCGTTTGCCTCAATTCCTCCTGCTGTAATTGCAGTTCTTCAGCCTGTCGCTGGGTTTCTTCCAACAGCTCCTGCGACGTATGCCTGTCCTGTGCGGCGCTGACAGCTGTGGCAATGTTATCCGTTACAAATTCAAGGAAGTCCAGTTGTAATGGGCTTAGCTCCGCTAGCGTCCCCAATTCAATTACCCCTTTAACCCGGCCTTCCGCCGCAAAAGGCATCGCCATAATATTTTTTGGCGATGTGCTTCCCAGCCCGGAACTGATATTCAAATATCCGTCGGGCACATTACCCAATACAATTTTGCTATTTTCTCTTGCAGCCTGACCAATAATGCCTTCCTTACAGCCTATGACCGGGAGGGCGTGTTTTTTATGATCGAGCGCATAACCTCCCGCCAATCTTAAATGAGTCTCATTTTCGTCCAGGAGATAAATAGCTCCTACGGAAGCGTCCAGGTAAGCGGCGATCTGGTTGATGATAACCTGGCAAAGATCATCCGTATCCATATTACCCTGCATATTCCTGATGAGATCCCCGCTGCCCGTTAAATTCCAGTTTTTATCGGACGCTTCTTTTTCAGCCTTTCGAAGCGCTCTCAAATTGGCGATAATAATCAGATAAATACCGATAAGTACAACGACAATGATACCGAGAAGGACAACAAATACAGTTATGAAATTTCCCAGGTCGGATTTGCTGACGGATTCTCTCTGCACAAGCAAAGTGTTCTCATCACGTTCAGCATTGGCAATAACGGCCCTAATATTATCGAGAATACGCTTGTTACCCCCACTTACTACAAACAGCCTGGCGCTGTCAGCCTTTCCGGCCCTGGTCAAATTGATACATTTTTCCAGGTATGCCAGGCTTTGACCGGCTAATCTTTCAACCGAGTCGATATTCTTTTGCTGCCCGGGGTTATCGCTGGTCAGCTCCCGCACCCTCTTCAATTCAGCAAGAAGATTGGCCTTTGTATTGTTATATGGCGCCAGGTAAGCCTCTTTGCTGGTTATAATGTAACCCCTTTCGCCGGCTTCCGCGTCGATGATATAAGCTAAAACTTTTTCAAATTCATATTTTACTTCCTGAGTGTGGCTGACCCAAGAGGCGCTTTCTACAAATTTCTCACTGTTAGAAAACGCGTATACAGCGGCGGCTATGAGGATAATGGCAGATACAATAAACCCAGTCAGGATTTTTTTATCAAGGGACATTTTCATTTTAGGAGATTGTTAGTCGAAATTCAGCGTAGCAGGGATTGATAGCTCTTTGAAAAATTATAATGGCATAGCTCAACCGCCGCTATTAATAGCTTAACTTAGGGATGATAGGGTAATTGAAGTAATTATATGAAATGATTTTCAAATTTTGGCACCGTTTTTTCACGGTATCTTACTAAATCTCTCGCTGTATTGGTTTAAAGGGCTTGAGGACTTATTTCTTTTGTCAGGATGGCGGGATTCTAACCCACGCCTGTTCAAGTGTCTGCACCTGAACATACAAAATTTTGAGCGTGGACGCTCAAGTTATTTTAATACTCATTGCGACAATTATCAACCTATCCCCTGGAGCGAAAACGCTCGCAATGAATGGCGATCAGTTGTATGACGCTTGATCGGGGAGTCGTTGAAGGAATAAGAGGGAGTTCTAAGTTTACCAATCGAGCTTTAACAATACAACCCCCTGTCGAGGAACATCGATATTGATCGATATGGCGTTTTGATTAACACTGACGCTCACCGGCTTGCCTGATGGATACAATCCCCCGGACTTTTCCAGCCCGTTGATCTGGTCGGCCGTAGGATTTTGGGGTGAGCCCATCTTTTTCCAAACCTGGTACGAGTTGCTATGTTCATTGTCGATACGGTATTGCGTTAGTTTGGCCTTATTGGCCGTAATGCCCTTTATCGTTATTTGCACAGTTTCAACTTTTCCCTTTGCGTCTATATCGTGATAATTCCAAATCATCACTGCCGCGTTACGGATGTCTTTGGTGGCTAAGGCGCCTATATCTGTCCTGGCTCCTCTTATGCTCGAGTCGAGTACCGCGCTGAGCCGGTACATGCGGTTACTAGCTGTTTGTACACGCATGCCTTTCATCATACCGAACATCCGAAAGACATTTAATACCGGCTTATCTATACCATTCGTAGCCAGATCGCGGAACCCCGCGAACCAGGGCTGATCTTCAAACTCAAATGACCACGAAACAGCACCGAGCAGGTTTTCATGATATTCATCCATAAGGGCGTACTCCCGGGCAAATGCTGCGGCCGTATAGCTTGAATACATTGTGCCATTGCGATAGGCATTCTCAGGATTTGTGGCCATCCCGCAGGCAGCGCAGCCTTCAGGGTCCGATTCGCCTATAACTATCGGAATATTTTTGAGTTGAGGAAAGGTGTTGATCGTACTGAAATGTTTCGCAATGTCATTCAACTGCTGCCTGATGCTCATAACCACAGTGCCATCGACTACTGTTGGCGCTCCTTTGGCATGGAAAAGCACAACATCCATCGGTGAACCTATTTTGCCGGTTACATAGTTGGTGTCGGTCAGGCAATGTTTTATAAATGCACTTAGCCATTTTTCTGCGCCCCCGGTAACATCGGCGCCGCCTATCCTGGCCGTTGGCAGCGCTCTTTTCAATCCGTCAACCGCATAATCATATAACTTGAAGAATTCCGGCATGGTGCCTTTCCAATAGGTGCCATTAGGCTCGTTCCAAACCTCCCAGTACCA
>JAICXZ010000191.1 GCA_025934475.1 Mucilaginibacter sp.
CACCTGAACGCAGACGCAGGTACAGCTTACAATCCGCAGACGGAAGCAATTTATCATCCCGGATTTGGCCAGGTTAACTTATCGAGCTTAACCAGCGACAGTGTGGCATTGGCCATCAATTCGCAACCGTTCCCAAAAACCAGATCGAAAATAGCTTTGTCGGTTAGCGCTATGACGGATGGCACTTACCAGCTGAGCATGAAAAATATTGTCGGCATACCAAAGCTTTATAGCATCTGGTTAATCGACAACTATACAAAGGACTCCGTTGATATGCGTACCAAAGGTGTTTATAGCTTTACAATAACTAAAAGCGACAGCAGCAGTTTTGGTGCACGTCGTTTTATGCTATCGATCAGCCAAAACCCAGCCTTCGCTTACCAACTGATTAATTTTTCGGCAGCAAGAATGCAATATCAGCCAACCCGTGAGGTACAGTTAAACTGGAACACTGAAAACGAAGCCAACTATACAACTTTCACCGTTGAGCGCAGCAAAGATGGCGGAAACACGTTTGAGGTAGTGGGCGGCAAACAAGGTAACGGATCTGGCTATTACGGTATCGTGGATGAATACCCGCAGGCAGGCCTCAATGTTTATCGCTTAAAACAGCAGGATATCAACAACAATATCACCTATTCGGCGCCTGTTACCGTTGAATACACGATTTTGAGTAACTACCTGACGAATTCAAACGTTCATGTATATCCTAACCCGGCAAAAAGCAACATAACGCTGACTATAGCGAATGAATCTGTTGCCAAATCACAGAACTATAAGATCAGGATATCAAACAGCTCTGGCTTGATGGTGCGTGATGCAAGTACTTCGCTATCCAACTGGCAGAGCAGCGTTGGCGACCTGAGCGCCGGCACTTACCTGATACAGGTGATCACCTCAAACGGCAGCCTGGTGGGCGAAACCAAATTTGTGAAGCTGTAAATCTTCCCAACAAAAAAATCCCCCCGAACAGAGTCCGGGAGGACAATTAAAACAATAATATATGAGGGGTAACTTTATGACCTGGTTCCGCGTGGCGCCAGCTGCAATTGGGCTATAATGCCGTCGACTACCTTTGGCAGATCATCTATATCTTTTTGTTGATTCTTGTGTGTTTCACCAACACCAAAACCACGCCATACAATTTTGTGCGTGCGGGTATCGATCAGGTCGATGATCACCGTACCTTCGTTATAATGCTCTTTGCCTATGGCCGTCTCTCCGCCATAGTAAGCAAAAGATGAGCCCCAGCCCCAATATGGCCGATACCAACCCCAGCCATAACCATAGCCAAATCCCCAGCCCGGATAAAAACCGGTACCATAATAAGTTGGAGCCATAACAGTCTTTGAGCCCTTGCCTGCTGTCGCAGAGTAGGTTACCAACAGGTCGGGGTTATTTTGATTAAGTCGTAGTCCTTTCGAACTTAAAGACGCTACAGCGGCATCCTTCACTTTAGCATCGGCCACCCCACTAAGCGGCGACTTGCTGTTCGATTTCGGCGCCATCCACGCAAAAGAGCGGTATTGGCTCATGTTAGTTTTATTGATGCCCGCAGTATAATAGTCGTAACTGCGGCAGGAAGAGATACCAGCAACCAGGAGGGTTGCCAGCAGAAGGTTTAGCAGAGTTTTCATAGCAATTTCCCTTTATATATTTCTTTTAGACGGTATTCAGCAAAAAGGTTTAATCGGAAATAAAATTTTTTATGATAAATATTTACCCACTATCGGCATTCTGCGGCCCATACCAAACGCTTTTGGCGATACTCTTAGTATAGGAGGCGTTTGGTAGCGCTTATGTTCGGCCAGGTTCACCAGTCGAAGCACTCTGCGCACTGTACTTTCATCGTAACCCATTTTGATGATCTCGCCTGATGAACAGCGGTTTTCGATGTACTGCGTCAGTATCGGATCGAGGATATCGTACTCTGGCAGCGAATCAGTGTCCTTCTGATTTGGACGCAACTCCGCTGACGGCGGTTTAACGATCGTATTCTCCGGTATAATTTCCCTTTCGCGGTTTAGGTACCGGGCAAGCTCAAAAACCTGGGTCTTATATACGTCGCCAATTACTGAAATACCCCCGCACATATCACCATATAAAGTCCCATACCCTACCGCTGCTTCACTTTTGTTCGATGTATTCAATAAGATGTATCCAAATTTATTACACATAGCCATCAGCACAACTGCACGGCTGCGCGACTGGATGTTCTCCTCAGCTATATTAAATGGCAAATTATGGAACTGAGGTTGTAGCGTACTTTCAAAAGCCTCGGTGATATGCCTGATGGGCACGATCTCATGCTTGCAGCCAAGATTCTTCACCAGGTCCTCAGCATCTTTTATCGAGTGGTCGCTTGAAAAACGCGATGGCAGCAACACCGCCATTACATTTTGCGGCCCCAAAGCCTCAGCAGCCAATGCGCAAACTACAGCAGAGTCGATACCGCCGGACAAACCTAGTATTGCACTCTTAAATCCTGATTTATAAAAATAATCCTGGATACCCAATACAAGCGCCCGGTGTATTTGCTCAATATCGCCTTCTTTCCTTGTTCTTTTAGTAGAAGGCTGGAGCAATTTAACGTCCGATTTATCTTCAAGACTATAGTAAGCGATGCTTTCCTTAAAGTAAGGCAGTTCGTCCACCAATTCGCCTGTCTTATCGAAGATCAGGGAACCACCATCAAATATCAATTCGGTCTGAGCGCCAATGTGATTCACATAAAGCAGCGGCAATTGATAACGGCGTGCGTTATCGCTCAATATATCAATACGCTCCTCATCGTGATTATAAGAAAACGGTGACGCCGCAATATTGATCATTACATCCGGGCCTTCCGTTATCAACTCGTCCATTGGCCGTGTAACGTACAGCGGATTTTCAAGCGTGTTCCAAAGGTCTTCGCAAATAGTTAATGCAATACGGTGACCTTTAAAATCAATACATTTAAAAGTGGTCGAAGGCTCGAAATAACGGTATTCATCAAAGATATCGTAGTTAGGAAGCAATGCTTTGTTAACGATGGCTTTTACTTCCCGGTTCTCGATAAAATAAGCTGAGTTATTCAAATCCTTGCCTTCCGGGTTATTGTTTACAGTCGGCAATCCGATGATACAGGCGATATTCCGGCACTCGGCGGCAATCTTTTGTGCTGCTTCTTCACATAGACCGATAAATTCCCTGAATTCCAAAAAATCGCGCGAAGGATAGCCGCAAACACATAATTCGGCAAATACAACCAAATCGGCGCCCTGCTCTTCGGCCTGGTGAATGTGGCTGATAATTTTGGCGGTATTGGATTCAAAATTACCAACGTGATAGTTAAGCTGTGCCAGTGCGATCTTCATATAGGGTAAACGTGAATTTGGTTGCGGCGTTGTAACTTAAAAATATAATTTTGCTAAAACGATGAAAATGACCTTGAATTCCTTCAGGCTAAAGCAAATTTACCTAATTTTTCTGACGACTGCCATATTAACGTCCTGCCACCGCTCTAAAGACGTGGACGTGAGCAATATTGATGTTAACGTGACAATCGACCGCTTCAATAACGACCTGGACGCTATGCGTACCCAAAACCGGGAACAGGTAGCTGCCAAGATGCAGAAAAAGTATGGTTCTTTTTATCGCGATTTCATGGAGCGCATCATCCAGGTAGGCACGGTGAGAGATACTGCATACCTCAAAACCTTCGGCGAAGTATTGGCCAACAAGCCATACAACGACGTAAAGCATGAGGTTGACTCCATCTACCCAAACCTGGATAAGCAGACTGAACAACTAACCGATGCGTTTAAGCACATTAAATATTACTATCCCAAAAAAGGGTTACCCAAATTATATGCCTACTTCTCAGGCTTTGGAGCTCAAACAACGGAGGGCGATGGTTATTTAGGCATTGGCTTAGATCTATTTTTAGGCGCTGATTCGAAATTTTATAATGCAGCCGCCATCAGGGAGGTATTTCCCAAATACGTGTCACGTCGGTTTACCCCCGATTATATTACACCCAGGGTGGTGGAAACCATGGCCCGTGAGGACATGTTCCCGGAAACGAACCTGGACGATAAGACTATGCTGTCCCGGATGATCTACAACGGAAAGATCTTGTATTACATGGACAAAATATTACCCACTACAGCAGACACGCTGAAAATTGGCTACACGGGCAAACAGTTAAAATGGTGCGAGGATTTTAAGTCAGCCATTTGGGGCTATTTTCTTGAGGAAAACCTGCTTTACGAAACTGACTACGACAAAATACAAAAATACCTGGGCGAGGCGCCATTCACGCCCGGCCTTGGCGAAAAGAACGAATCAGCTCCTCGCCTCGCCATTTGGACAGGCTGGCAAATTGTACGCGAATATATGGACAGACACCCCGACGTAACCCTGCAGCAATTGATGAATGAACACGATGCGCAGAAGATATTGAATGAGTCGAAATATAGGCCGAAATAGAGATTAGTTAATTGGAGATTAGAGATTAGGTTTGTTTAGACCGAAAGTCCGCATAAGTCCGGAAGTCCGAAAGATGGTTTTTGGGGAAGTAGTGCAGGGTTTCCCACTGGAAAGGTGCATAGCATATTAATCCTGTTAATCCTTCAAATCTCAAAAATCGTGTTCATAAAAAAAGCGTAATGATTCCCTCATTACGCTTTTTCTTTATGTTTTGATTTGAGCTTACTTCAATATTGCAAAGACCGCCTTTAATGCGATTGCAATTCCCAGGATGAGCAGAATATTGGCAACCAGGTTGTAGTGGAACACATGCCAGGTATTTTCCGGCGCCGCAAAACGATAATACAAACCAATTAAACCAACAATAACAGCGATCGTGATCAGGACGTAGTGACGTTCGTCATTTGCTTCTTCTGTCTTATTCATCTTTATCAAGAATTAAGGATTTCGCACAAAAATAAAAATGTTTACTGAAAATTGATGAATACTTTTAAGATTTTATGCCACGGGCGCCTTTGGCAAGTTGGTGCGTCGGCGATAATACACAACGCCCCGCCAAATAATTATCCCGCATATGATAAACGGCCACATATAGAGTATGGCAACACCCATATCTATAAATACCGACCAGCCATTAACTAATGCCAAACGCAGGCGCTGATTGAAAGGTATGTCATAAGCTGAAGGGTCGTCATTGGGGATGATCTCTTTGACGATCAAGTCATTCTGGTAAAAACTAAGGCTGATAATACTCATTTTCACAGAGGCATCTGTGCGAAGATTTTCTATTTTCTGGTCGACCATATCGTCTTTCAGAAGCAGCACGCCGGCCGGATTTTTTATTTTGATCTTCCCTGTTCTTTGCTGAACAACCAGTTCCTGCCGATCCTTTAGCTTAAGCTGATTCGATAAATAATCCAGCGACTTATCCTCGATGTCCATCCGGTTCATATTAACATAAATGCCCAGGTGACTTACTTTGGTTGTAAATTCCTCAAGGCTTTCTGAAGGAACCCGGACAGTCATCTCGCCATTTGTATTAACCGAAGTCAATCGTATAACAGAGTCGTTGCTCATGTGCACATCCCTGGTTTGACTTGTTGTCGACTGCACCTGATGATGCATGACCATGCCTTTATATTGCGTCGTCAGCGCCGCAACGTCTTCTTCGGTCTTTTGTACATTTTTTACTTTAAAACTGATCTCGGCGGTTTTTACTAGCTTTTGGGCAACCTTGGTTGTGTCTGCTGTAGACGCCGCAGAATCAGCAGCACTGCTTGAGGTTCTGCTATTGTGAACAAATTCGTACTCTTTTGAACTTTTGCCTTTACAGGCGGCCAGCAGTATGAGTCCTGCTGCGATAGGGATTAGAAATTTCGTTTTCATATTGGTTGGTTTAAATTGTTTATGTTTAATACCCAACCGAACGAAATAGTAAACCTATTTTAACAAATTTTAACATTTAAAATGCTTATTATCAAATACTTATATTGTGAAAACAAATGAGATCCTCTTACAGCTTGGATAAGCTGTTTTAAGGGCGAGTTAAAATATTTAAAAACTATGTATTGATACCTTTTAGGTGGAAATAGTAACCCTCATCAAACACAATTTGTCATGTTGAGCGAGAGCGAAACATCTTATCGACCTTGCATTAACGCCAATGCATTAGCGTTAATGCAAATCGGATTACTTATCGCTCGTATAAGATTCTTCACTTCGTTCAGAATGACAAAAAGAAAAGCGCCCAAAGACAAAAAAGCTCCCCATCACTGAGAAGCTTTCCTATATATGTATGTAAAACTGGAATTATCCGTTTGACAATGCTGCTGCACCGCTCACAATCTCGGTCAGCTCGGTTGTAATAGCAGCCTGGCGTGCCTGGTTGTAAGACAACTTGAGTGATTTTAACAGCTCACCCGCGTTATCGGTTGCTTTATCCATCGCAGTCATACGGGCGCCATGCTCTGAAGCATGCGAATCCAATACCGCTTTGTAAAGCTGAATCTTGATATTCTTAGGGATCAACTGGGCAACAATCTCTTCCTGTGAAGGCTCGAGG
>JAICXZ010000695.1 GCA_025934475.1 Mucilaginibacter sp.
GACGGTGGTAGATGCATCCGCACCCGATCCAAGAATTGTTGGATGTGAAATTGTGATCCTTTGCGATGTGAACAACAAGCTGCTGGGCCCAAACGGGGCGGCAAAGATATTCGGACCTCAAAAGGGCGCGTCACCTAAAGAGGTTGTGTTGCTGGACGGCTTCCTCGGAAATTTTGCAGACATAACTGCCCGTCAGACAGGCGTTGATATAGCCGGCATCAAGCACAGCGGAACGGCGGGCGGAGCTGCTGCGGGACTGCATGCATGGCTGAATGCGAAGCTGGTAAACGGCATCGAATATTTTCTATCGCTTACCGGGTTTGATGAGGAACTACATAAATGCAACCTGATGATCACGGGAGAAGGGAGTATCGATACCCAAACGCTCGACGGCAAAGGGCCGTATGGCGTTGCGCTCAGGGCAAAAAATAAAAATATTCCCGTAATCGGTATGGCGGGTAAAATTCCCGCGAAAAGCGATAGTAAACTTAACGACTGGTTTGATGTTTTAATTTCAATAAACAACGAAACAGATGACCCGGTTACTGCGATGAAAAATACCCGGGCAAATTTGATACGAACTGCAACGGAAATAGGCAATCAAATTGCGTTAAATGGACTTAGATCAGTAAAAGCATGAAAATATTTCAGCAAAGACTGGAGCTAAAGGAAAAAGGCAGGGGCTTTCATATCATAACATCCGAAATTATACAGGTGCTTCCGCAGATCAGCGAGCTGAAAACGGGTATTTGCCAGGTGTTTGTCCAGCATACTTCAGCTTCACTCACGATAAACGAAAATGCCGCGCCGGATGTACGGAAGGATTTTGAGATGTATTTTAATAAAACAGTGCCGGAGAATGACCCGGATTACCAGCATGACGATGAAGGCCCTGATGATATGCCCGCCCACCTTAAAGCATCAATGCTTGGAAGCTCCGTCACTATTCCGATTGTTAACGGCAGGCTGGCGCTGGGTACGTGGCAAGGCATTTATTTGTGCGAGCACCGCGATGCGCCGCATAAGAGAAGTGTTGTTATAACTGCCTGGGGAGAATAGATTATTGACACATTCTAACAAATTTGATACAATGGGCAGTTGAATGCTAAATTATTAATCCCTTATATTTGACTATGGATATGATAAAGAAGCTAACTATTAAAGCACCATTGCTGATTATTGCAATAAGCTGCGGGGCATTGCTTTGCAAAGCTCAATCGCCGGGTAAAACCGAAATAACAGAATGGCAATACGGAAAGAATGGCGCCGTTTCCATTACCTACGACGATGGGTCATATAACCAGTTTAAAGTGGCTTTGCCTATCATGGAGCGCCTTAAATTACCTGCTACCTTTTTTATAATAACCGGTGGCATACCGGGATCAAAATATCACGGCAAGTTTATCGGCAGGCCGGTAAAAGATATCATAGCAGAGTCGGCCACGATCCCCACCAACGATCAAAACTTTTTGGAGCGCTGCTCTGCTGCAGGTTACCTCGGCTATAAAGGTACCATCACTTATGTAACCCGGGCGGCAAGCATGTACGATTCAAAAAGAAGAAGACCCCAGGCTTATAAGCTGATGGACGAGCTTTACCAGAAAGTGCGGCATGGTGATTTTCAGCCCGGTTACCAGCCCTGCGATGAGGTTTTACAGGAAAAAGGCTCGACCTGGGACGATTTCAGACGCGATGCTGCAAAAGGTTATGAATTTGCAAGCCACTCTATTACACATGCGAGTATGCCGGGGCTCGACTCGGTAAATATTGTTTATGAGCTTGAAAAAAGCAAAGAAGAGATGCGTAACCAAATGGGCGCGAAGTACACATTTTCGACCGAGGTACCGTACGGCTATGAAAATGAGCGCGTGATGAAGATAGCTTATAAAATTTACCCTGCGCTGCGCAACCGCATGCCAGAGCCGTGGCTAACGGAATTAGACCGTCCCAGCCGCAAAACACCGGCAGTTAACGACAAGGACTATGTGCAATGGCAGCGTGAATGCAACACGCGGGCGCCCTTACCTTTAATGAAATCGTGGGTAGACACGGCTGTGTCAAGAAAGGACACGTGGCTGGTACTGGTGATACATGGCGTGGACGGATTGGGTTATGAAGCACTATCCCATAGCTTACTGGACGAATATTTTCGATATATAAAAAGCAAAGACGGTGAACTTTGGGTTGGCACCTTTGGCGATGTGACCAAGTATATGCGCGAACGGGAAAATGCTAAAATAACTCAAACCGAAAAGAATGGAAAAATCATAATTAGCCTTTCCCACTCAATGGATAAAACAATGTACGACCTCCCGTTAACCTTAAAAACCTATGTGCCGGCTAACTGGAAAGAAGCAGCAATAAAGCAAGGGAAAAATGTAGCCACGGCAAAGGTAGAAAGAGATGAAAGGGGCGCCTACATCATGTACCAGGCTCATCCGAATGGCGGTCCGGTAAATTTATCCCAGGCTATTTAAACTTACCGAGTCTTAAAGCCTGTAAGTTTTCCCGGTTAAATTTCTGTCAGAAACTGCATTGTGTCAACAGCGTCGGCATAATCCCAAAGAGATGGCTGCTGGCTTTTTCCAAAACTCACGACCTGGTTATTTACCTGCAGCGGCGCTGTGCTAACTATGCATTGTATCTTATCGCTGTGGACCGCCAGTACTTGCTGCACGTCGGCCAGGTCATCGTAATATTCATAAAACAAAACCGCCAGGGGAGAAGAGAGGCGCTCATCCTCTTTCAGCAATAAAAATCCATTATCCAGGTGCTTGTCGCTATTAACCAGGTAGATCGATTTGTTATA
>JAICXZ010000327.1 GCA_025934475.1 Mucilaginibacter sp.
CACATTGGTATCCAGATAGAGTCCGATTTCATCCTTCATGAAAGGTCCGGCGTCGAGCAGGAACGTGCCATCATCAAAAATATCAGCCTCGGGTTTGATGCTTTTATAGACGCCGTTGATTTTGAAAGATATAAAATTGACAGGGGTTGGATTATCCTTTTTGCAGGAGCTAAACGCCATTGCCAGGCACCCGGCTATCATTAGTTTGTTTATAAGGTTCATGTCTGTTCTGTTTCGTTACAAACAGATAGACCAAATATCGGCAAAAAGTTTAATATTTTGCTAAATATTTTAGTAATTATATTGTTACAAGACTATTTATCGGTTCATATCCCATGCAACAACATCCCATATTTCGCTTTGAGCAGGATAAGTATTGATAATCTCAAACCCCATTTTCTGATGTGCCTTTAGCGATCGGGGATTTCGGCGCGCGATCTCGGTCACGCAAACGCTGTATTTGGCATCAGCGTGACGTGCCAAAGCATGATACAGGCCGCTCACTATACCCATACCCCGATAACCTTCAGCAACGCACACCTGCCCGCCAACAACGAAGTGGAAGCTGATCAAAGGGTGGCCTTTGTACAGGCATTGCTCAAACTGCTCGAACATAGGCGTAAGGCTAGGTATATGGTTTTTCATGGAGGGCGTCATGGCAAGTGTATAGCCGACGACGCGGTTATCCGCCGTTGCTACAATTTGCGGCACCCGGCCCGACATGAATTTGAGTTTTTCGATATCATGTTCAGCGAAAACAAACCCCTCCCTGTCCTGAACTTCCTGGCTTATGATGGTGTAAAGATTGTTTTTTTGTAGCGACAATATCTGCTCGAAGTCGCCATCGGTTTCAGCCGGACGGTAGATAATATTCATATTTACTGGATATGATATACGGTTTTAACGCTAACCCCTCCCGTCAATGTTTGGTACACGACACAATAACGTTCGGTTAGTTTTTCGAGGCTTGCCATTTGCTCTTCAGTCGCACCGGTTTCGAGATCAAAGCTGAGCCGGATTTCCTTAAAGCCAACCGATGCTTCTTTGGAAACGCCGAGCGTTCCGCGAAAATCCAGATCGCCCTCGGCTCTAACAGTCCCGCTTTTAATGTCTACGCCGATTGCTGTTGCTACGGCACTTAATGTAACGCCTGCACAGGCTACCAAAGCCTCTAGCAGCATTTCGCCTGAACAAGCCAGCATGCCGGTACCACCGGTTGCCGGGTGAAGGCCGGCCTCAACCAGCGCTTTGCCGGTTTCGATCTTGCAGGAAATGCCTTCTCCTAAATTGCCTTCGGCCTTGAGGGTAATCAGCGCGGTAGCCGGATCCACCTTATATTTTTCTTTCAGCGGAGTTTGCAGGTTTTTGAGTTCTGAAGCGTTCATGATCAGGATAATTGATTGCCAAATTAAATACAAAAGCTGTTTTGCAGGCAACTCATCAAAAATTTTACCTCTTCGTACTTAATTCACAAATACCTCATCCACAAATACCCATGAAGGCTTACCCTTTGCCGGGTGCCAGTCGGGCAGTTTATAGATCGGTTTAGCAACCACCCGGATGCAATTGATCGGGCTGCTTAGATTTAGCTTACAGTTGAGCGGTAGTACAATATCTGGCTCACCTTTTTTCTGCTCAGCAGTTTTAAGTCTGCCGATGGCCTTCATATGCTGCGCATCAGCACCGCCCCAAACCTGGATTTCAGTCGGCAGGAATATTTGGCTGTTTATCGCTTTCAGGCAATTGAGGGTTAAGGTACGCGGACTGACTGGCTTTTTAAAGTAAAGCATAAACTCCATGTCCTGCTGGGTGCCAAGCCATTTATTGTTGCCGAAATTCATACCGCCCAGATCACCGTCAATCAGGGTATGTGCACCATCGGCCTGGTAGCGCTCGTTTACTGGTTTTACCAGTGCACAGCTATCCGGCCACATGGTGTTTTTATAGAACGAATTGGTAACCATATCGCTACCATACCAGCCGGCTTTGAATGCCTTGGCTTTGATGACGGTATTATCACCAATTGCGATTCCCGGTTTATATATCAGTGAATTGACACTATCCGGATCTTTCCCATCGGTGGTATACCTTATTTCTGTTCCTTTGATGGGATCGGTAATCACCAGCGTTACCGGCTGTTTGAAAACAAACGCAGTATTCCTAAACTCTGGTGGTACCAATTTCATCGGTTTGCCATTATCCTTAAAACCTCCAATGATATTTACGTTTTTATTAGCAGCCTGTAATTTGGCTAAATCAGAGGCGCTTGTACCAGTGTTCCAAAGCACCAGTTCTTTTAGGCTTTTAAATGATCGCAGTTGGCTGAAAGCTGTTGCTGGTAATTTTATACCAGCCAGCGACAAGCTGCGCAGATATTTTAAGGACGATAGCGTATTGAGGTTAGCACTTGTAATATCTGATGAATTAAGATTAAGCTCACGAAGGTTTTCGAACTGAGCAATCGTTTTCAGCTCGGCATCCTTAACCGGCATCCTGTCCAGGTTGAGCGAAACGATCTGCTTTTTGATTGGCGACAATTCTTCCAGCACTTTAGGCGAATAAAGCGCTCTGTTATAAACGTCTACGGATAACGCGGGTGATCCTTCGGCCAATTGGTTGATGACACGATAGTTATTGTTTAATTTTTTGATCGTCTTTTCATCGGCCGCCGCGAAATCAAATTTCTCTTCGGTTGTAGCGGCTGGTTTAAGGAAGGATGCAGCTGCCATTCTGAGCGAATCTGAAGTGGGCAGATCGATCACTTTAGCTTTGAAATCAGCATTCTTCTTTATCCATTGATAAAGTACTGTTTGCTCAGCGGCAGTTAACTGAGGCTTCCCGGCGGGCGGCATGTGCTTTTTCTCATCCTCTGGCATGTGGATACGCTCCAGCAACAGGCTTACCTGGGGTTGCCCGGGAACAATGATCTTTCCGTCTTTGCCGCCCTTCAGAATCGACTTTTCGTCGGTTAGCATCAGGCTGCCTTTCATCTTATTATCGTTATGGCAGCTTACGCATTTCTCCTCAAAGATCGGCTGCACCACATCGCGGTAAACATAAGCCTGATCGATGGGTACGGTAGGTCCCTTAGGGCTCATGACCGGGGCGAAGATAAAATTATCGCCATGGGTCACATCGGCACCAAGGTGGCCGCCCAGCACAAGGAAAAGCGCCATCACTACAGAAGCCTTCTTCGCCATTCCCGCATCGTACCAGGTATCGGTACGGAAGATGTAGATCATCGACGATATAAATACGATACCCACACCAAACCACCGGTGCCACTGTACGTCGACACCATCGTAACCGGGCTCGCGCGAAAGGAACAGTCCCATGATGGCTGTTAATGCCGAAAGCATCGCGCCGCTGAGCCAGAGCATCGAAGTAAAATCCTGGTAGAACTTTTCATCTTTAAAGGATGAGCGGAACCGGAAAAACTCCATGAGTAGGGCCAGCATCAGCAATACAATGGGGAAATGCAGTATGAGCGGGTGCATGCGGCCAATTGGCTGCAACCAGCGAGGGATGGACAAGTGGTCGCCTGCCAAAAGCAGAACGATAATGAAAATATTGAGCGCAAATAATGTATTATCTGCAAAAGCTTTGTAGCGGCTTTTGATCATTATACCCGGGTAAATTTATATGGATATACTTTGCCCGAGGCCCACTGTGCCACGTATAGATTATCGTCATCGTCGATGCACACGTCGTGCGGGTTGAGGAATATCTTTTCGGCCTGCGACAAAGGCTGCAGCACGCCATCTTTATAGATCGGCTGAGAACCACCCAGGTTCGAAACCACTTTATTGTCCTTATCCAGGATGGTTACAAATCCCGAATCGGGGTGGTTAAGATCTGGAGAGCGCAATACGGCGGCAAACAAGTATTTTCCTTTAATAACCGGGCGACAAACGCATGCACCAGGTAATTTGATCACCTCGAGCAACTTGCCATCCATGCTGAAACGTTTGAAGCAATTACGCGTGCGGTCGGTGATCAATAAAGTCGGAGTAGCATTCCGGCGATCGATCAGGATACCATGGCAGTTATCGAGGTGCTCATCGCCATCACCCCGGCCGCCAAAGTAGTTAAGCAGTTTGCCGTTCTTATCATAATGGGTGATGTACTGCGCGCCGTAGCCGTCGGCGATAAAAAAATCGCCATTATGATCTACAGTGGTTTCCGTGGGCACAAATTCTTCAGCTTTTTTGTAGACGCCTGTTTCCAGGGGCACATCAATGGTCATTAGTATTTTGCCGTCAATGGTGGCTTTATAGACCTGGTGTTTAACAGTATCAGTTATAAACAAAACCTCTGTTCCGTTCTCATCGAACCGGGTGAAACCATGCGCACCTGGAAACTCGTGTCCCCAGGTATCCAGCAACTTGCCAGACTTATCGAAGATGAGCACATTGTTTTTGGTTTCGTTGGTAAGGAGCATTATACGCCCCTTCCTGTCCTGCACAAACTCGTGGCAATCGTTCACCGGGTTAATATTCGGATCTGCCTTACTCCATTTATTATTCATCCGGTAGCGCATGTTGCCGTGACCGTATATCGGGCCATCATCTTTTGCCAGCAGATCTTTTGCGATAAAAAAGCTTGCCGAAACCAGCGCGCTTTGCTTTATAAAATTTCTTCTTTCCATTGTCTTTATAATTAGGAAATAATATCTCTCACCACATTGCCTGCCACGTCGGTCAAACGGTACCTGCGGCCCAAGCTCTTGAAGGTTAATTTGGTATGGTCGATGCCCAATTGGTTAAGCACCGTAGCGTGAAAATCGTGAACGTGTACCGGGTTGCGAACGATGTTGTAACCAAAATCGTCGGTCTCGCCGTAAACAACGCCTGGTGTAACGCCGCCGCCTGCCATCCATATGCAGAAGCAGCGCGGGTGATGGTCGCGGCCGTAGTTGGCTTTCTC
>JAICXZ010000370.1 GCA_025934475.1 Mucilaginibacter sp.
ACTCTTGCTTCTGAAAACATACTTTACAACAAAAAAATATCGTAATTTCGGCACCCAACAGCCGGATATTTAATAGTGTATAGTATTTTAAAGAAGGAGATCACTTCTTATCTCAGTTCGCTGGTGGCTTATGTCACTATAGGCATATTTTTATTGGGGATGGGCCTTTTGTTGTGGGTCATTCCGTCAACAAGTATCCTGGCTTATGGCTACGCTGGTTTGGATAGCCTTTTCAGCACGGCGCCTTATCTGTTCATGTTCCTGATACCGGCCATTACGATGCGCTCACTTGCCGAGGAACGCCGCGAAGGTACATTCGAACTCCTGCTGACACGCCCCCTAACGGACGGGCAGATCATCCTTGGTAAATTCTTTGCCTGTGTTCTCCTGGTGCTTTTTGCACTGCTGCCTACGCTGATTTACTATTACTCGGTATACCAACTGGGTGCGCCTGTGGGTAATATCGATACGGGCGCTGTCATCGGTTCCTATATCGGCTTGTTCCTGTTAGGCGCATGTTTTGTGGCGATAGGGCTTTTCTCATCAGCCATCAGCAAAAACCAGATCATTGCTTTTACCATTGCCGCGGCACTTTGCTTTTTCATTTATGCAGGCTTCGAACTGCTGAGCCCTATACCTGTTCTGCAAAATCTTAATATCCAAAATCTCGGCATCACCGAGCATTACGATTCTGTGAGCAGAGGGGTACTCGATACCCGCGATCTGGCTTATTTTGTGTGTATGAGCGGCGGGTTTATCTGGCTCACCATGCTGGTGATAAAGGCACAACGGCAAAAGAACAAAAAGCCAATGTGGGTGTCGCTCGGTGTTATCATTGCAGTAGGATTTTTGTCGACGCTTGCCTTCACCCGTTTCGACTTTACTAAGGAAAAGCGGTTTACGATATCGAAGATAAGTCAGCAGATACTGGGCCGGGTTAATGAGCCGATGAAGGTGGTGGTTTACCTAAAAGGCGATAACTTCCCGAGCTGGGCAAAACGCCTGCAACATGCAACGCGCGATATGCTGAGCGATCTGCAGGCATATTCGCACGGTAACCTCACATTCGAATTTGTTGATCCGATAGCCAATATCAAAGGATTACCTGATAGCGCGCAGAAAGCCGTTTATGATTCGCTGGATGCGAAAGGCATCTCGGGCCAGGCCTTTGGTGTGCAAACCGAAAACGGCGTGAGCCAGATCATGATCTTCCCCGAAGCGCTGATCGAATATAAAAACCAGGGCATTGCTGTAAACCTGTTGCAATCCAGGATGGATGCCCAACGTGAAGAGGAGGGAGCGAAGGAAGCTATTCAAAATCTTGAATACAGTTTTTCATCAGCCATTAAAAAGATCGCAAGTGGTGGTAAACCGCTGGTTGGGTTCACGGAAGGGCATCATGAGCTTAACGATCTGCAATTAAAGGGAGCCATTACGTCGCTCTCAGACGGCTATGTAGTGGGGCGTATTGATTTAGACAAAATACCTTTGTCGGCATTAACCCGCCTCAAAATGCTGGTGATCCCTAAGCCGGATAGGCCTTTCACCGAGCTCCAAAAATTTAAGCTGGATCAATACATCATGCGCGGTGGCCGGGTGCTTTGGACCATCGACCAGGTAAACGCCGAACTGGACAGTATGCGCGGTCACGGCGGGGATCAGCTCACATTCCCAAAACAACTCAATCTGGACGATCAGCTTTTTGTTTATGGCGTACGCATCAATTACGATATTATTGCCGATATGAGCTGTGCACCTATCGCCGTGGTCACAGGAAACGTTGGTGGTCAGCCGCAGATCATAACCCGGCCCTGGTTGTATTATCCTGTGCTTATTCCGCAGTCAAAGCATCCGATTGTAAAGAATCTTGACGGAATACTTACTCAATTTGTAAGCACGATAGATACACTGGGTGTAAAAGGCACAAAGAAAACCATATTACTTACTACTACCGATCATAACAAGAAGTTCAACGCGCCTTACCTGGTAAGTTTGCAGGCGCTACAGCAAGAGCCTGATCCGAAGGATTTTATCAGGGCGCCAAAAACGGTTGGGGTATTGCTCGAAGGTAAATTCAAGTCTGACTTCCTTAATCGCGCCGTACCGGATGGACTGAACGAAAAAGTGGATCCATTGCCAGAAAGTGTGCCTACCAAAATGGTTGTGATCAGCGATGGCGATATCTTTAAAAATGATATAGCCGAAAACAGTGCATATCCGCTGGGGTATGATCGGGATGCAGGCGAGACCTTTGCCAACAAGAACCTGCTCCTTAATATAGCCGATTACCTGACCGATGATTCAGGCCTCATCGAACTGCGTTCCAAAGAGATACAATTGAGGCTGCTGGACAGGGCCAAAGTGCGCAGTGAAAGACTGTCGTGGCAGTTGATAAATAATATCATTCCTTTGGCATTTGTGTTAGTATTTGCTATTTTTCAACATTATATTCGCAGGAGAAAGTATGCTCATTAATTTTTCTACTTTTGGTTGATTAACACTGTTTATATATGAGATTTATAGTTTCAACATCCACTTTGCTCAAACAGCTGCAATCCGTTAGCGGTGCGCTCAGCAATAGCACGGTTTTGCCCATTTTGGAGAACTTTTTATTTGAGATTAAGGATGGGAACTTAACTATATCGGCAACCGATCTGCAAACCAGCATGACCACCTCACTTACTGTTGAGGCGAAAGAAAATGGTCGTATAGCCATCCCTTCACGCATTCTGTTGGATACGCTAAAATCATTGCCCGAACAACCTATCGCTTTTTCTATAGACGACGCCACTTTCGCCATTGAGATTAACGCCGGCGACGGTAAATACAAATTGAGCGGCGAGAACGGTGAGGACTTCCCTAAAATACCTGTTGTAGAAAATGCTTCATCTGTAAATCTGACTGCTTCAGTATTAGCCGAAGCCATCAATAAAACCATATTTGCTGTAAGTAACGATGAGCTTCGCCCGGCTATGACGGGTGTTTACTGTCAGCTAACCACAAGCTATATTACCTTTGTAGCTACCGATGCACACAAGCTGGTTCGCTATCGCCGTAAAGACGCAAAAGCCGCAAGTAATACTTCGTTTATTTTACCAAAAAAAGCTTTAAATTTGCTTAAATCGGCTCTTCCGTCGGAAGACGTGAATGTGTCGGTTGAATACAATAGCACAAGCGCGTTCTTTAAATTCGGAAACATTAACCTGGTTTGCCGGTTAATAGATGAGAGATACCCGGATTATGAGGCAGTTATCCCTCAAAACAACCCGAATAAACTGATCATCGAACGCCAGGCATTTTTAGGTTCATTGAGCCGTGTGGCTATATACGCAAACAAGACTACCCACCAGGTAAGATTGAAGATCACCGGCAGCGAGTTGAATATCTCTTCAGAAGATATCGACTTTGCCAATGAGGCTCACGAGCGCTTAACCTGCCAGTATGATGGCGAAGATATGGAGATTGGCTTTAACGCCCGTTTCCTGATCGAAATGCTTAAAAACCTGGACGGTGATGAGGTGATGCTCGAAATGTCGACTCCGAACCGTGCTGGTTTATTGCTTCCGATAGCCGGTGATGAGAACGAAGATGTGCTGATGCTGGTGATGCCGGTAATGCTTAATAGTTATGCTTAAGTTGTAAACTTAAATTATAAATCCAAATCCAGAGTCCGGTGCAAAAACCGGACTTTTTTGTTCACTGCAATAACAAAAAGCCTTGCAACGCAGTTATTATAGCATTTAATAAAGATGAATATTAAGATACTGTTATTGTTTTCTGTGATTTGTGCAGTGGTTTTGGCCGCTTGCAAAAAGAATAACAATGATGCACCCACAACAAACCTTATCACTTATCTTAATATCGTAAACGCTTCTCCCGATACAGTCAACTTTTATCTGAATGGGACACGGTTAAATAGTAATTCGAACCTGTATCCCTTCCTTACTTCGGGTTACATCAGCGTGTTGGCGGGTAAACAGAATTACCAGGTCAAAAAGGCATTTAATACAACCACCAGCGTTGTACAGCCACTTTTTAACATACCGCTTGATCTAGATACCTCATCTCATTACTCTTATTCGTTATTTATTGCCGGTGAGACACAGGCACAGGCGTTTAGCACCGTTGATTCAGTGTTGACAAACACCGCTTCAAATACTTGCCTGGTGCGTTTTGTTAATGCGTCGCCCGACTCAAACAAATATGATCTGGCTGTAGGCAGTGCAACGAAAATAGCAGGCAAGGGTTTCGCAACATCGAGCAGTTTCCTTTCTGCCGATACAGGCAGCATGGTCCCTGTAATACTTTACCAGGCTGGAACCACCATACAGGCTGCAACGGGTACTGTAATATTACTGCCACAGAAGGCGTATACCATTTATAGTACCGGCAAACTGAACGGGACTGGCAGCTCCAAAATTGGGCTTGCTATAATGGCTAATTATTGAGTAACTGATAATGAAGATATATAAAAATAAAGGCATTCGTTTTTTACTCAGCATCGTTATGTTCGGGGCTGGTTTCGCAGCGGTTGTCTCGTCGTGCGGAAAGGCGGGGGTAAAGAACGCTACCTCGAT
>JAICXZ010000588.1 GCA_025934475.1 Mucilaginibacter sp.
ACCTGCGACTGATTAGTTGCTGGGGTTAAAGTGAAATCCTGTTCCCATTCGTCGTTCTTGTTTTTGCTGGTGAAGGTGGCGCTTTCGGGTGTGATCTTCCAGCCCATAGGCGCTTTTAATCTTACTGTTCCGCTCGTTCCGTTTTTAAAGGCCTTTAGTTTGACGGGTACGATTTGCGGCTGCTGTGAATTGAAGATATATACCCTGTTTTGGATGTCGGCAACGACCGGCGGCGTTATCTGAACAGGCTGATATATTTCGCCTTTGGCCGGATCAACATACTTATAAACCAGCTGCCGTTCAAATTCGAAAGGTTTTCCTTCAATGGTAAATTTGTATTTGATCGCCGGGAGGTCCGGGTTTTCCGGGTTGCCGACCTGGCGTTCATCACTTATAACATAAGAGCCGATGCCATGCGGTTCTTTTAACCAATAAGGCTGTGTTATTTTGTCCGCTAAAACTTTGCTATTGAAAGTCTGTACTTCATTTGCCGGGATGGTTTTGCCATCCAGTTGCATGCCGTCTACCACATCAACTTTCAGCTTATCATTATACCTGCATATAACCTGTGAGTGTACCGACATACTGTCGCCGATAGCATAAGCCTGCTCCTGGGCATAACTTTCAAACCATAAACCTGCACAGGCCGCTATTAAATCGCCCAGGTCTTTAGATTTTTGCCCGCGCCAATAAGGATCGCTTATCTTTTGTATTTCGCCATAAACTTTAACAAGTGCCGGCACCGAACTCTCCGGATGATTCGGGTCAAACTTTTTTTGGATTTCTTCAACTTCTTTGCCTATTTCTTCTCCTCCTTTTACACGGCTCCAAGACGTATTAACATCATCCATCAACTCATCCTTTGGCGCATCACCCAAAATAGTTTTAAAATACTCGTAAGCATCACCACGTTGCCTGGCTGAGCCAAAGCCTTGTGTTTTGTGATTTGAACGGCTTTCGGCAGCCAATTCACCATAGCCTTTACCGAGGATTGGGTTATACACGCCTACATTGATCTTAAACTGGTCGGGTGAAGTTGTATTAACAGTTCCGAAACTAAAGGTATTCCACATGATCCGTTTGGGCTGCCAAACCTGCACATATTTCAATTGTTCGGGGAAGCGTTTTGGGTCAGCGGCAGCGCTGAAAGCTTCCTGCGCCAGTATTGCTGAAGCCGTGTGATTACCATGGCCACCCTCACCGGTAGTCGGAAAGCGGCAAATGATCACATCGGGCCTGAATTTACGTATCACCCAAACTACATCGCTTAAAACCTGTTCCTTATTCCAGAACTCCAGCGTTTCTTTTGGTCCTTTTGAAAACCCGAAATCAAGTGCCCTGGTAAAGAACTGTTCGGCGCCGTCGACCCTGCGAGCCGCCAAAAGTTCCTGGGTACGCACCAGGCCCAACAGCTCGCCTTGTTCGTTGCCGATCAGGTTTTGGCCACCGTCGCCACGTGTCATCGAAAGGTAGCCTGTTCGGTAGTGCTTTTCCTGCGCTAAATAGGCCAGTAAACGCGTATTCTCGTCATCGGGGTGGGCAGCCACATATAACACACTTCCCAGTACATCCAGCTTTTTTAGGTTTTGTTCGATAGTGAGTATGTCTTGTGGCGGATTGGTTTGAGCAAGCAACCGGAACGACACAAACAGGAGTATTACAGGCAGGATACGCTTCATAGTCAGTAAAATAGGTGGAAATATAGGGAGGTGCTTTTAAATGGTCAAATGTAAAACAAAACTGTTACATCAAATATTATATAAAAACTAATCACTTGATTAAATTTATTTATTGATAATCACTTCTTTACAATAGGGTAACAATTACACTATTGATATAATCAATCGATTGATTAACTTTGCATCATCAAAATAGCCATGGATAAAGATAAGATAGATAAAAAGGACCATATCCTCGACGTAGCGGAGAGGGTATTCTCGGAACTTGGATTTGATGGCGCCTCTACGCGAACCATTTCAGGTGAAGCAGGCGTCAATATGGCCATGCTGAATTATTACTTCGGCTCAAAAGAAGGCTTGTTCCTTGCGGTATTTAACCGCAAGATCATTTCGTTCCAGGACCTGCTCAAAAACATCGGCAGCGATGAGAGCACGACGGCATGGAACAAAGTAGAAAAATACATCGATCTGTACGCCCAGCGCGTGGTGAACAATAACTGTTTCCAAAAACTATTGTACCAGGAATTGAGCATGCAGCGTCGCGGAGAACTATCGGATAAGATCACCGACATACTGATGAAAAATGCTTTGGAGGTGCGTAAGATATTGAAGGATGGTGTCGACAACGGCGAGTTTAATAAAGATATAGATGCGGAAATGGTGATCGCTACGATCTACGGCACCAAAAACTTCATTGTGAATACGCCCCAACTTACTTCAAAACTACTTGGGTACGACATTCAAAATGACAAAATGCTTGAAGAAAGGTTCAAGCCACGTATCGAAGCCTACCTTAAAACACTGTTGAAATCTTACTTGTTGAAATAACATGACAACTCACATAAATAAACTACCTAACACACAGCCATTTAAAAAGATGGCAAGAGCCCTGCTCCTTCTCGCGGCAGCGTTTATGGCAGCGGGCCTGATGACTCCTGCCAGGGCGCAGGATAAAACCCTTTCGCTGGATGAGGCCATTAAGCTGGGCATCCAAAATAGCAAGGTATTGAAGCTTTCGCAGGCTAAAGTTGACCAGGCGGTATCGCAATACGATCAGGCTAAGGACAATGTATTGCCAGGCGGTAAAGCCAGCTTTGCCTATAACCGTGCCGAGATACCGGCCAATATGCTTAGCCTCGGCCCCAAAACCAGCATCAATCTGCCTGGCAGCGCCAATGCTTACCTCGGTATCGTTTCATTGAATGAAACCATTTTTGCAGGCGGTAAGCTTAAATACGCGCAGCAGTCGACCGAGATGCTGACCCGGGTGGCCAGGCTGGACGCCGATAAGGACAAAGATGAAATCGCCTACGCGGTTATCAGCTCGTATTATAATCTGTATAAGGTGCTGCAGAGCCTCAAAGTGGTTCAGCAAAATCTGACTTCGATCGATCAGCAGATACACCAGTCACAGCGTTTCTTCGACCAGGGTATCGTTACCAAAAACGATGTGCTGCGTTTCCAGTTACAACGCGCCAACATCGAGCTGAACCAAAAGGATTTGGAAAGCAACCGCAAGATCATTAACTATAACCTGGATATCCTGCTTGGGCTGCCAGAAACAACGGTGCTGCACATTGACCAGATCACTGAGATCGATCACCAGATTGGAGCGTTGACCTCTTATATCGATACCGCAATGGCTAATC
>JAICXZ010000177.1 GCA_025934475.1 Mucilaginibacter sp.
AAACAATATGCCGTTGCCAACGGGTTAAAAGTGTTACAACCCGAAAAATTAAAGAACGAGGAATTTTTAGCTGATTTGAAGGCACTTAAAGCCGACCTGCAAGTGGTAGTGGCTTTCCGGATGCTCCCTGAAGTAGTGTGGAATATGCCATCAAAAGGAACCATCAACCTGCATGCTTCGCTCCTGCCGCAATATAGAGGAGCAGCGCCTATCAACTGGGTACTCATCAACGGTGAGCGCGAAAGTGGCGTTACTACATTCTTTCTTAAACATGAGATCGATACCGGACATATTCTTTTCACTGAGAAAGTAACCCTAACCGGCATGGAAACCGCTGGTGAATTACACGATCGCCTGATGTATAAAGGCGCCGGTCTGCTGGTAAAAACAGTTAAAGCCGTTGAGAGCGGGCGTTATACCGAAAATCCGCAGGCACAACTAATTGAGGGCATGGAACTTAAACATGCACCGAAAATATTTAAGGAGGATTGCCAGATTGATTGGCATCAACCCGCACAAAAAATCTATAACCTGATCCGGGGATTGAGCCCTTACCCTACCTCCTATACTTTCCTGCAGGATAAACTATTGAAAATATTTCGCGCTGAATTTGAATTGACAGAAACCAATGAAAAACCTGGAGAGTTTTTAAGCGACGGCAAAACATTTTTGAAAGCCGCCGCCATGGATGGTTTTGTAAGTTTCAAAGAAGTGCAGATGGAAGGCAAAAAAAGGATGGGGATTGAGGAGTTTTTGAGAGGTGTGAGGTTATAAATCAACTATTAAAAGCTCAATGTCCCATAGGGACAACCGCTTTGTAGAAAAAAAAATTAAATATATAAATGCCCTGTAAGGGCTACCCTAAACCACGTCCAATGGCTAACACCTATACACAATTGTACATTCATTTCGTATTTGCGGTGAAATATCGTGCGGCATTGTTAAACAATCAATGGGACTAGCGGCTACGGCTTTACATCACCGCAACTACACAAAACAATGGGCATAAAATACTTGCCATTAACAATATGCCCGACCATTTGCATATGTTTATTGGGTTGAATCCTACGCAATCTCTATCGGAACTGATGCGCCTGGTAAAGGGTGATTCATCAGAATGGATAAACAAGGAAAAACTTACCCCTGCAAAATTTCAGTGGCAGGAGGGTTATGGCGCTTTTAGCCATAGTAAATCGCAAATCGATAAGGTGGTTAAATATATTTTAAATCAGCAGGAACATCACAAGAAGGAATCATTTCTCGACGAATATCGCCAGCTGCTGACAAACTTCGGCATCGACTTCGACGAAAAATATATCTTCAAATTGCCTAAATAATTTCGAGGGCTGCTCCTACGGAGCAGGACTTCATCTTTTTTTATTTTCTACAAAGCGGTTATCCCTACGGGATAATTTTGTGTAAAATTTCGATTTCATCTCCTTTTACAAAGCGACTATGGACGTTGAGGGCTTTTTCGAAAGACGTGAGACTGTAAAAGCGTCGATGCCCTTGAAGCCTAATGTCCCGTAGGGAGAATCGCTTTGTAGAAACCAATTTATAAAGATATCGTGCCCTGTAGGGGCAACCCCTAAACACGTGTTCCATGGCTAACGCAATGGATTACAACTTATTCAACTCCCCAATCAACCCCTTGCTCAACTGGTTAAAATAGCGCTTCACGCCAAAACCCATTACCCATTGAATGCCACGGGATGCGTTGGTTAAAAACACTTCATCAGCCTCGTATAAAATATCCGGATTAATCTGAGCTTCGGTAAACGGAATGCCATTCTCCTGGGCCAATTTGATAACAACCTGCCGCATCACACCTTCTACACAACCTTCGCTTAATGCTGGGGTATACAAATTGTTTTTATACCACACAAAGATGTTGGAGCTGCCGGCTTCGCACAGGTTGCCATGCTGATTGACGATAAATACATCATCCAGTCGATTTTGGCTCTTGAACAAGCCGGCCATAACGAAGGGGAGTGAATTGCAGGTTTTGATATTCGACAGCAAATTCACAGGCTTAGGGATTTCTGTGAATATATCCATGATAAGTCCTTTATCATTAAGGAAATACCGGGGTTCGTCCATGTGCTGTATTTCCAGGCAATAGCCCATCTTATTTTGGGTAGGCGCATAAAGGCCCTCAGCGTCTCTATAAACGGTTAGACGTAAACGACCATGTTTTATGCCATTGCGTGCTGCCAACTGCTCTGCTTTTTCCTTCAGGAACCAGTTATCCATTTGCGAGTAACCATCAATTTTCAGGGCTTTCATACTGCGTTGCAGACGGTCGGCATGGAGGTCGGCAAATTTGAGCTGCCCCTTCATCAGACGCATGCTTTCGAACAAGCCATCGCCGTATTTAAAAGCACGATTAGCCACCGTAAGCAGCTTGCTCTGCGCTTCCACTACCTCACCATTAAAATTGATATAAAGGGACGCCATTTCAGATTTGAGATATGAGATTTGAGATTTGAGACCGGTGTTGTCTGTAATAGTTAAATCCATTAGTTTCTTTTTTCATGTATATGTTTCTCATATCTCACATCTAATATCTCATATCTCAACCAGAATACTTGCGCCATTTTTCCAACACTGATTTAAAATCCTGCGGCAAAGGAGCCTCAAAATTGATATACTTTTTGGTAGAAGGATGTACAAACCCCAGCGTTTCGGCATGCAGCGCCTGCCGTGGCATTAATTCAAAGCAATTTTCGACAAATTGTTTGTATTTACTGAAAACAGTTCCCTTCAAAATCTTATCGCCCCCATAGGTTGCGTCGCTAAATAATGGATGCCCGATATGCTTCATGTGAGCACGTATCTGGTGCGTACGACCGGTTTCTAACTGGCACTCAATCAACGTCACATAATTCAATCGCTCCAATACCTTATAGTGCGTCACTGACCATTTGCCTTTTTCAGGATCATCATAAACCGCCATCACACGTCTGTCGGCGGCGCTGCGACCAATATAACCTTCTACCGTGCCGTCCTCTTCCAGATCACCCCAAACCAGAGCGAGATATTTCCTGGTGATGGTGTGATCAAAAAACTGTCTTGCCAGGTAAGTCATCGAGCGTTCATTTTTGCTGATGAGCAACAGCCCGGATGTATCCTTGTCGATGCGATGCACCAGCCCCGGCCGGCCATCATTGCCAGGCAAGGTCGGCAACTGCTGAAAATGAAAAACCAACGCATTTACGAGCGTACCGGTATAATTATTATAGCCAGGATGTACAACCATCCCAGCATCTTTGTTCACCACCAAAACATCGTTGTCTTCGTAAACAATATTGATGGGAATGTCTTCGGGATAAACCTCGGTATCGCGCGGCGGATGAGGCAATACGACAGAGATGACATCCAGTGGTTTTACCTTGTAACTGGATTTAATAGTTTTGTCGTTAACCAGAACATTACCCTGTTCAATCGCGTTTTGAATACGGTTACGGGAAGCATTTTCGATGCGGTGCATCAAAAACTTATCGATACGGAGCAGCGATTGACCTTTGTCAACTATTAGCCTGAGATGTTCGTATAAATCTTGTTCTTCCTGCTCTGATAGCTCGATATCGGTTGTCATCAGCGGCAAAAATACTGTTTTTGAGCCTATTGCTTGTGGCTAATTATTTTGTATAAATTTATCCGTACCTAAGAAAATAAATTATGAAAAAAACATTACTCCTGTTACTTATCGTACCTTTTCTTTGCGTCACATTAAAAGCTGATGCGCAAAGCAATAATAATACGGGCGACAACTTTTCGTCGCTGATCATATCGGGACCAGCCGACGCGACGAAATTGATCAACGCCTATGCCGAGCCCCTGTTCAAAGGTTTTGGTGTTGGGATGAACAGCGGCTGGAACAATACAGCAAAGACCAAAAAAACATTGCATGTCGATCTGCGCATCTCAGCGACAGCAGCGATACCGCCATCCTCCGAAAAATCATTCGATGTAACCAAACTGGGATTAACCAATGTAAGACCTGCGGACCCTAATCAAACCATCACTCCGACTATTGTAGGCGAGAAAACCCAGGGACCACAGCTTAACGTCTATGATAATAATGGCAACCAGGTTCAGCAATTCAATATGCCGAAGGGTGTGTTTCCCGCTGTTCCTTCGCCTCAGATACAGTTAACCGTTGGACTGCCAAGAAATACCGATGTAACGATAAGGGGGGTACCGAATATCAGCTTTGGTAATTCAGGCTCAATTTCAATGATAGGTTTTGGTGTGAAGCATGATATCATCCAGGATTTTGCTACCACCACAAGACCTATCCCATTCGATCTGGCTATTGCCCTAGGCTACACCAGCCTTAAAACAAACATCGGCTTAACGGTTAATCCGGACGACGGTGCTCAGCCCAAGGACAACCAGCAGGCGACCGATTTCAGCAACCAGCACGTACAGGCAAAGTTCAACAGCTTTGTAGTGCAGGCCATTATCTCGAAAAAGATATTGTTCTTCACCCCGTTCCTGTCGGTTGGTTACAATACGGCAAGCATCAATTTTGCCACTATCGGCAACTACCCGGTTACCACAGGTGCTACGGCTTTGGGAACACCAACCTATACCACCTTTACCAACCCGGTTAGCATACAATCTACGCCGCTTAGTGCTATGCGGGCTGATCTTGGTTTCCAGCTGAACCTGGCTTTCTTCAGGGTGTATGCCTCTTATGGCTTAACGTCAGGCTACCAGGCTGGCAATTTTGGAATCGGATTTGGTTTCTAAATTTGCTGCATGCAAATTGACTTTGAAATTTTTAGCCCCATTCATCAAATACACGATAAACTGTTTGATGAACGGGGCATAAAACTTTTTATCAAGCGCGACGACCTTATCCATCCGATCATTTCCGGAAACAAGTGGCGTAAACTTAAATACCTGCTCCGGGATGCCCGGGCACAAAATAAAACTCACCTGGTAACATTCGGCGGCGCCTATTCCAACCATTTACTGGCTACAGCGGCGGCAGCAGCAAAATTTGGTTTCAAATCGACTGGCATTGTCCGGGGCGAGGAAGTCAATAACGATACGCTCTTCCTATGTCGTTTGCATGGCATGAATTTGATATTCACTGATCGTGAAAGCTATCGCGATAAAGCTGCGTTGTTTCAAAAATACTTTGAACATGATGCCAATGCTTACTTCATAGATGAGGGTGGCGGATCGGCATTGGGTGCCGAAGGCGTCAGCGAATTGATAAATGAGTTACGGGAAACCTATGACCACATCTTTTGTGCGTGCGGAACCGGAACTACTGCTGCTGGAATCATAAACGGAATAATAGAGCATCAACTCAGCACAGTTTTCCACGGCATCCCGGTATTGAAAAACGGCGAGTTTTTGAGGAAAGATATTGACGCAATTTTAGCCTCGCCTGCTGAATATGATCTGCTTACCGACTACCATTTTGGCGGCTATGGAAAAGTCACTGACGAACTGATTTCATTTGTCAAAAATTTCACGGCTTCTACAGGCATCCTTATCGAACCAATATACACCGGTAAAATGCTTTATGCTATTTACGATCTTGCCGCCAAAAACCACTTCAAAGCAGGCGACAAAATCCTGGCAATCCACACTGGTGGTATATGGGGTCTGTTGGGGATGAAAGATAAGTTCACCGGATAAATTTCACGCAGAATTCAGGCAGAAATCTGACCATCTATTCAAAAATTTCGTGCCAATTTGAGCGAAACCACTTTCACGTTCAGTTCAAAAAACAGGTTTAAACAATTTAAAGTTACTTTTTGGCTAATCGGTTCAAAAAGTGCCCAAATTGTTTGTTTTGGCCGTTTTTTAGTAAATTTGCATAAACCAATTATGTATGTATAACCTGCTAGTTGCTCCCGAAAATGTTCAGGCTTCGTTACAGAAGCACATCCTTGCCGATGGTTTTGATCTTACTTTTGACATGGAAAAAAGTAAAGGTGTTTATATGTTTGACGCGAAACATAAACGCACCTATCTCGACTTTTTTACCTGCTTCGCTTCGGTTCCTTTAGGTTATAATCATCCCAAAATGGTGGAAGACGAAGCTTTCAAAAAGAACCTGCTTTTGGCAGCTTTAACTAACCCGTCCAACTCTGATATTTATACCGAACAATACGCCCAGTTTATCGAGACCTTCGATCGGGTGGGTATTCCCGATTATCTGCCTCATGCCTTCTTTATCTCAGGCGGTGCGCTGGCGATTGAGAATGCGCTCAAAGTAGCCATGGACTGGAAAGTTCAGAAGAATTTTGCGAAGGGCTATACCAAAGAAAAAGGCTTTAAGGTGTTGCACTTCGAACAAGCATTCCACGGCCGCAGCGGCTCTACATTAAGCCTGACCAATACGCTGCCGGTCAAAACCAAATGGTTTGCCAAGTTCGACTGGCCGAGGGTGTCCATCCCAAAAATGGTTTTCCCATACACTGATGCTAACCACGAAGATCTGCTAAGGCGTGAGGAGCTATCCATCACCCAGATCAAAAAAGCATTCGAAGTAAATAAGGACGATATTTGCGCTATCATCATCGAGCCTATACAGTCAGAAGGCGGCGACAATCATGTACGCCAGGAGTTTTTGGAACAATTACGCGTGTTGGCCGACGAAAATGACGCTATGCTTATTTATGATGAAGTACAAACCGGAGTGGGCCTCAGCGGCAAATTCTGGTGTCACGAACATTTCGGTGAAAAAGCTCGTCCGGATATCATCGCATTCGGTAAAAAAATGCAGGTATGCGGCATCCTTTGCAGTAATCGGGTCGACGAGGTAGAGAATAACGTGTTT
>JAICXZ010000708.1 GCA_025934475.1 Mucilaginibacter sp.
ATGATGGGTTTTACGGCAATAAGCATTCGCACAAGCACCGAGCGGCCTGAAGCAGTTGATGCCGGAACAATAGTACTGGGCGGCATAACCCGCGACCAGGTTTTGCAGTCGATCGAGTTGGCGAAGGGAACACCTTTGTCGGCAGAAACTGCGCTGCCCTGGGAGTACAATGTCGAAAATACTTCCGACCGCGTTGTTCGCCTGATCCAAAGCTATACATCTATTGTGAATAAAGTGATCTGGAACAAATGAGCGGCAAAAAAATACTTTTGATAGGTTCGAAGGGTATGGCTGGCCACGTTATTTATCATTATCTTAAAGAAAATACGAACCATAAGGTTGTCGACATCGCCCGCGATTCTGATTTTTTTGAACCGGCATACAAGCTCGATGTAACTCAATTCGATCAGCTTAAAACCATTTTGGCCAAAGAAGCGCCCGATGTGGTGATTAACTGTATAGGTGTGTTAAATAAAGATGCAGAAGATAATCCCGATAAAGCGATTTTATTAAACAGCTACTTGCCACATTTTGTTGCTAAGGCTGGTGCTGAGCTGGGTTTTAAACTCATCCATATCAGCACTGATTGCGTATTTAATGGTAAAAAGGGCAACTATACCGTAGCGGATGTTAAGGACGGCGTAGGGTTTTATGCACAATCAAAAGCGATGGGTGAAGTAACCTATGGCAATAATTTAACCATTAGGACGTCGATTATTGGTCCGGAATTAAAAAACGGTATTGGTCTGTTCCATTGGTTCATGTCGCAAACAGGTGAGCTCAGAGGCTATACCCAGGCATTCTGGACCGGCGTTACTACTATTGAACTAGCGAAAGCCATTGCGAAGGTGATTGATACGGACCCGAAAGGCTTGTATCACCTTGTCTATGAAGAGAAGATCAATAAGTTCGACTTGATCAATTTGTTCAAGTCTGTATTTGAAAAACAAGACGTAAGCATCACGCCTTATGATGGTTACTACGTCGATAAATCCCTGGTGAAGGACGATACGTATTTTACTTATAGCGTGCCATCGTACAGGGACATGATAGAAGAAATGAAGGATTGGATGGCTGCGCACAAGCATCTTTATAAGTATTGAGCCAGATTAGGTAAATGATTATTCTTGTTGTTACGCAATATTTCTGGCCGGAAAATTTCCGCATAAACGATCTCGTACTCGGACTTAAAGATCGCGGTCATGAAGTAATTGTGTTTACCGGCAAGCCCAATTATCCCTCCGGCAAATTCTTCGAGGGCTACGGGTTTTTTAAAAAGAGAACCGAAACCTGGAACGGTATAAAAGTTATTCGTGCGCCGCTGGTGCCACGTGGCAAGAGTTCAGGAGCGAGATTATTCATCAATTTTATATCATTCGCTTTTTTTAGTGCATGGCGCGCCCTTTTTCTGAAGGTTAAACCCGATGTGATTTTTGTTTACGAACCTTCGCCAATTAGCATAGGAGTGCCTGCAATCGTCTTCAAAAAAAGAACCAAAGCAAAAATTGTGTTCTGGGTGCAGGATCTTTGGCCGCATGTTTTATCGGTTTCAGGTGGTATCAAGAATAAGTCAGTGATGAACAATGCCGACAAGTTTACCCGATGGGTATACAGGCATTGCGACAAAATATTGGTGCAATCCAAAGCATTTACCGAGTATCTGCTCCAGCAGGACGTTGCTGAAGATAAGATTGTTTACTATCCAAATTCGACCGAGCCGTTTTACAAGCCGATGCAGCGGCAGGCCGATTACAAACAATATTTTGCCGCAAAACACAATTTGATTTTTGCCGGTAATATTGGCGAGTCGCAGGCATTTGACACGCTGTTGAAAGCGGCTGTACTAGTAAAAGAAAAAAATAAAGATATCTGCTGGGTTATATTGGGTCAGGGAAGGATGAAGGATTACGTTTCCAAAAAAGTGGTTGAGTATGGCCTCGAAGATAATTTCAAGCTGATAGGCTCGTTTCCGCCAACAGAGATGCCTTGCTTTTTCGCATACGCTGATGCTCTTATTTTATCGCTAAAAAAGGACTTTATTATCTCCCTTACTGTACCTTCGAAATTACAATCCTACATGGCTTGTGGAAAGCCCATTATAGGTTGTTTGGAAGGCGAGGGAGCCAAAATAATAAATGAAGCGCAGTGCGGATTAGTTGCCCAGGGTGAGGATGAAAACAGTCTTTGTGAACAAATAATACATTTTTTCAACCTGCCGGAGCAAGAACGCGCTGTTATGGGGCAGAATGCGCTGGATTATTATAAAAAGGAATTTGACCGCGATACTTTGATCGACCAGCTAGTCGCTTTATTTCATGAATAAAAAGATATTGATAACCGGTTATTCGGGTTTTGTTGGCAGTAACCTCGTGAAAAGCCTGCAGCCAAAATATAAGCTACAGGCTTTATCAAGAAATATCGAGAACAAACCAGATCGATTAGATGAGGTTTTTAGCTGGAATAATCTATCTGCCGGGCAATTGGCCCAAACGGGTTGCATTATCCACCTGGCAGGTAAAGCACACGATCTGAAAAATACGAGCAGCGCCGACGAGTATTTTAAGATCAATACAGAGCTAACCAAGTCGCTTTTTGATCTGTTTCTTAAGAGCGACGCAGAAGATTTCATCTACTTCAGCAGTGTAAAGGCAGTTGCTGATAGGGTGGAGGGCGTGCTTGATGAAACCGCCGTACCTGAGCCGAAAACGCCTTATGGCCAGTCAAAACAACAGGCTGAAGAATACCTGCTCCGGGCCACTTTGCCC
>JAICXZ010000832.1 GCA_025934475.1 Mucilaginibacter sp.
AAGGGTCGAAAAAAACCGATTTGACCAAAATTGCCAAAGAAGGTGCGGCGCCCCTGATCAGTTACCCATTGGAAAATAAGGGCCAGGCGTTGGTTGAGCTGATATTAAACACCGATTATAATGAATCTTCGCGCGACAGCTATGCCGAATTTTTGGCAGGCGAGGGCCTTGACAAGCTTAGCGAAAAAGTAAAAAGCGGCAGCCAGTTCAGAATAAAGGAAAAATTTACGCGTTACCTTAAAACACTGGTTTCTGTTGAGGATCATGACGGGAATGATTACGAAAAGGTGCTGAATGAGAATTACGAGATCATACTAAAGGATAATCCTTACAAAAAGAAGTATGGGGATGATATGAGCGCGCAAATAAAATTTGAGGAGAAACCCGCAAAGGGCGCGGTGGTAATGCTTTATATTAAAGCGCTTAGCGGAAATGTTTATACGCAAAAGCTGACTGCCGATGCAAAAGGCGACCTGTCTTTTACCATGAGCCGTGAAGGTATTTATATGCTGCGCAGCGTGCGCATTCAACCAACAACCGATAAGGATGCGGATTACCAGGGCTGGTGGACATCGTACACCTTCCCGTTTAGCAGCTCGGATGAATTGCCAAATACTTACAAAGAGTTTGGATTCGGAAATATACATTGACAGCTGAATTGGCCGAACTTTGACTGCCAACTGCTACTGCCCACTGCCCACTGACTCCCGCTCCTTCCACGCCTGGCTGAAGGATTTATCGGCCACGGTCGGCATTTCGCGGTAGTGCCCCCATGATTTTTTGAAGAATTTACGCAGTAAAAAGTTTTTTGTTTTGCCTTTAAAAAAGTCCATCATTTTGCGGGTAAGCATGCCTTTTTTCCACATGGCCCAGCCCCATTTTTCTTTGGTGGTCACCAGCCCTTCCTTAACCGCGTCGCGGCGGTTAAGCAGCAACATTTTGTGTATCTCTATTTTCACAGGACACACCTCGGTGCATTTGCCGCATAAACTGGAAGCATAGCTTAAGTGCTTATACTCGTCCATCCCGGCCATATGCGGGGTAATAATAGAGCCGATGGGGCCGCTATAGGTAGTTTCGTACGTATGTCCGCCAATATTTTTATAAACCGGGCAGGCGTTTAAGCAGGCGCCGCAGCGGATACAGTATAATGCTTGCCGCTGATCCTTTTGCGCCAGCAGATTAGTGCGTCCATTGTCGAGCAGCACCACATACATTTCTTCAGGGCCGTCGGTTTCGTTTCCCTTACGGGGACCGCTTAAAATGGTGTTATAAACCGTTAGATTTTGACCGGTGCCATGGGTTGCCAGCATGGGCCAGAAAAGATCCAGGTCGGCCATCGATGGTATAATTTTTTCAATCCCCACCACCGCAATGTGTATTTTCGGGAAAGCTGTGCTGAGGCGCGCATTGCCTTCATTTTCGCTTATTGCGATGCTGCCGGTATCGGCGATTATAAAATTAGCGCCTGTAATTCCCGCATCCGCCTGCACATATTTTTCGCGGAGCAATTCCCGGGCTTTTTGGGTAAGCTGCTCGGGCGTGGCATCGATCGGCGTTCCGAAACGTTCGTTAAATAACTTGGCGATGTCTTCTTTCGACAGGTGCATCGCCGGCGTAACTATATGATAGGGCTTTTGCCCCAGCAGCTGCACGATATATTCGCCCAGGTCAGTCTCTA
>JAICXZ010000716.1 GCA_025934475.1 Mucilaginibacter sp.
ATAAAGGTAAAAAAGTTCGAAGCGAACAGTGGGGGTTTACCGCCAGCCGAAGTAAAAAATTTCAGATAAAATTTGCTGATTAGCAACCATTTTGTTCTTAAATTAGTATTTGCTACCGGGACAATAATCTGAACGAGGGCGAAATCCCCCGGCATTTAAATAATTAGTAACCAAGTGAAATGGGTATGAGGAAGGTTCTACTGCTCATGGTTGCAGCAATAGTGTTTTGGTCGTCATGCAAAAAGCATGAGACCCTGACGCCTTCGACAAAAGGCGATTCTGAAGTCACCATTATGGGTACTGTGTACCCGGTGGTTCAAATTGGCAGCCAAAGCTGGACGGTGATCAATTATAGCGGTCCCGGCGGTATCTACAATACCGGCTCTGGTGAACTCAGCACTCTAAATGGTAAACTGTATACCCCGGAAGAAGCTCATCAGATAGTCCTGCCCACTGGTTGGCGCATTCCCACTTACGACGATTACCTGACATTACTGATTACGCGTGGCGCAACCAAGAACGATGATGGCAGTTATTCGGCGGGTTTAGTGGTGGCGCATTCGCTAATGTCGGCTACGGGATGGTCAGAAGGGGGTGGTAACAACTATTCCTACTTTAATGCTTTGCCCACCGGATTTTATCATCTCCAGGCTTTTGTGGGTAGCGGGAACGGTGCATCGTTTCTGCATTCAACAACGGTGGGTGCAGAGCCCGACCAGGGTTTTATGATTGGTCCGGGAATCGGTGGCCAGCCGACGATTTTTTTAGGCATCTATCTTGTTGATGGCGATGCCTGTTCCCTTCGTTTTGTGAAAGATAATTAATTACCCGACGCATCTAAATTGCGCTATCTTTAACCCATGAAGATACCTGTAGGCGACCTCGAATTTGAGTTGCTGATCCCTTACGCACAAATTGAAACCCGGGTTAAAGAGCTAGCCAAACAAATTGAGACTGATTATGCGGATCGAAAGCCGGTAATGGTGGGAATTCTGACAGGCAGCTTCCTATTTATCGCCGACCTGGTGAAAAGCATCGAAATGACTACCGAGGTCACCTTTGTCAAACTGGCCTCTTATTTTGGCGGCACATCCAGCACCCGCCAGATACGCGACGATTTCGATCTCACCATCGATATCAAAGGCCGCGATCTTATCCTGGTTGAAGACATCGTTGACACAGGCAATACGATGCATTACCTCATCGAAAAGCTAAAAGTACGCCAACCGGCTTCGATTGCCGTTTGTACTCTACTCCTAAAACCCGAAGCAGTTGAGGTTAATATTAAAGAGCTCAAATATGTCGGCTTCGAGATCAAAAACGAATTCGTAGTCGGCTACGGCCTCGATTATCGCGAGGAAGGACGGAATTTGCTGGGGATATATCGAAGGAGGAGTTAAAAGGGTTGTAATAGTTATAAAAGTTAACCACTTTAACTTTTATAACATCTTTAACCTCTATAACTAACGTAACGTTCTCATCAACTCATTGGACGCGTCTCGCCCGGTGACGCATTTTTGCAGCAGGTTAGGTGCGCTGATCTGGGTATCGGCGTAGCTTCTTATTTTGTCGAGCAATTTGATGGCCTTGTTGTAATTGTTGATCGCGTCTGAGACCACCGTCTTATTGTAATCGCCTGTTGAGGTTGGGATACCGCCATTGTCATTGATTGATTTGTTGTAAGAGGTCACCGCGGCATTATATAGGTCGATAGCCGTGTTGGAGTAGGTGACGGCTTCGTTGTAATAGTGATAAGCATATTCGCTTTGTATGGGGTAAAATCTGAGAGCATTTTCTGCAGTTTTCAGATCCTGTGCATCCTTATCAAGGGTATCATATAGCCTGATGCTGTCGGCGAAATTGAAGTACCGCGATTTTTCCTTCAGCATATCGGTATGGCTGTTGTATCGTTGAAAGGCATCCATCGATACCGGGTGATCAAGCAATTGCCATTGCGGATCGGCCGGTAAATGCTTCTCTACAAACATTTCGGGCGACAGGAAAAGATGCGAAATGTCTGGTTTAATCACATATCGCCAGGTTTCATTTACATATTCCAAATATCCGCTGCTCCAGGTTATATCCAAAAGATAGTAGTTTCCATCAAGATCAACCATATTCCATGAGTGGTTGGTTCTTTCGAACCTACTTCCCGGTTTATAATCGAGGACCTTGGCATAGCCGATGATGGTATAGCATTTAATGCCAGCCCGGTCGCACATGGCTTCAAACAACTCGGAGTAGTCCTGGCAAACACCTTTTTTACTGGTTAGAGTACCGGCTATGCCGTTCCCGTTGTACACGTTGTTCATAAAGCCGGAAATATCATAGCTGATATTTTGCATGATCCAGTAAGAAAAGGATTTGACCACATCCTTCTTACAGGTGGCTGGCTGCTGCAGGTAGGCGACCAGTTTATCGATATCTTCAGAGATGTTGACAGGGGTATGCAGAGCGTAACTATAGAGTTTTTGGTCGGCGGTGTCGGAATACCGCACAATCATTTGTGAGAAAGCCGGGAGGCTTTGGACAAGGGCAAACAGAAGCCATATAAATACCTTGCTTCTCATCACAACCGGGGGTTAGGCCTATACTGGTAAAACCTAAATATACAAAATAATTTTTGATAACTTGTCGGTGATTTGCCGCCTTCGGATCAGTTTATTATAAACCGATGACCCACTCGTTACCTTATATCCTCACCTTACTGGTTGCC
>JAICXZ010000530.1 GCA_025934475.1 Mucilaginibacter sp.
CCGCCTCTTCGGTAGAGAACAAAGCGTACTGGACAAATGGATCGAGTTTCCGGGCATCTTTCCTGCCCAGAAACCCGTCAGCATCAAAACCCTTTACCTCACAGGCAAATTTGGTTTTGAAGTTGGTGGTATCAAAACTGTTTATCAGGGCGGCGCCACTCACTCCATTGACCAAGCCCTCCCAATATTGCGGGATGCTATTTCCAATCGGAGTAAGTGCCCCAAGCCCGGTTACAACAACTCTTTTAAACTCCATTTAGTAAAGTTGGGGGAGCTTATTTAACGTTTTTCTCAAGGTAAGCGATGGCCTGGCCTACAGTACCGATAGTTTCCGCCTGATCGTCAGGTATAGCCACGTTAAATTCTTTTTCAAACTCCATGATTAATTCCACGGTGTCCAACGAGTCTGCACCAAGATCATTGGTGAAGCTAGCCTCAGGTGTTACTTCACTTTCGTCAACACCCAATTTTTCTACGATAATAGCTTTTACTCTTGAAGCGATATCAGACATACTTTTGATGGTTTAATGATTAATAAAAATTCTGTGCAAAGAAAGGCAAATTCTATTAAATATCAAATCTAAAAACTTTTGTAATACAAGTATTATAATTTTATTACAGCCTTTTGGATTCGTATTTTTGGCAGCATAAAATTAGTGATTTTGAACAGGAAAACATTAAAGTTTGAGATCGACCTCGATTTTGTGCTGATCGCTATAACTACCTCTCTTCGCGATTATCGCATATGCCATTACATTAATAAATACCTTAATTTTGGCTTTACCAAAACAGCCGACCTGGAAGTAGATATTATTCAGGGGGGCAAACCTGTTTATTTTTCTTTATATAAATATCACTGGGAATCGAGCGAAACCGATTTCTTTTTTATCGCCAACAAAGGATCGGATGGTTACCTGGTACCTGAGATGCGCAAGGTGGATTATTTTATAATGATAAAAAACTATATAGCCGACGACGAGCTTGATAAAATGATAGCTGATCTCAATAAAATACAGGAAATAGTGGCCGCCGTAAAGATTGATCCAAAAAAGATTAAATCACGGGAAAATCTCTTATTTTAGCGGCCAATTTCGAAAGTGTATCTATCACACTTGATTTTTACTTGAAAAAGAGCCTCTTTTAACCCGACATATATGAAATTATCTTACAACCGTACCAAAATTGTTGCAACAATGGGTCCGGCATCAACCAATAAGGACATTTTATTGTCCATGATAAAGGCTGGCGTGAATGTTTGCCGTCTCAACTTTTCGCACGGCAGACCAGAAGATCATCAGAAAACGATCGACACTATTCGTGAAATCAACGAACAATATAAAGTAAACGTAGGTATCCTGGCCGACTTACAGGGACCAAAGATTCGTATCGGCCTGGTGAAGGATGGCGGTATCCACCTGGTAAACGGCAAGCATATTAATATGACGACGCACGAGTGCATCGGCGACGACAACCAGATTTATATTACCTACGAAACCTTCCCTCAGGACGTAAAAGCCAACGAAATTATCCTGCTCGACGACGGCAAGATCCAAATGCGCGTTATCGAAACCAATAAAAAGGACACAGTTGTTTGTGAAGTGGTTCATGGTGGTATCCTTACCTCGCGTAAGGGTGTTAACCTGCCTAATACCAAAGTGTCTATCCCAAGCTTAACCGAGGAAGATATCGTAAACCTGCATTTTGCTTTGAAGAATGATGTAGAGTGGATCGGTCTCTCTTTCGTGCGTAACGCCGAGGACATTGTCGACCTGAAACGCATCATCGCTCACGAGAAAAAAGCTGCACGTGTAATCGCCAAGATCGAGAAGCCTGAAGCTATCGAAAATATCGACGCCATCATTGCCGCAACCGACGGCTGTATGGTTGCCCGTGGCGACCTGGGCGTTGAAATGCCGCTGGAAGAAGTGCCGTTGCTGCAAAAAATGATCGTACGCAAATGTCGTGCTGAATCGAAACCGGTTATCGTGGCTACCCAGATGCTCGAGTCCATGATCACCACCCCGCGCCCAACCCGCGCTGAAGTGAACGACGTGGCCAACTCGGTATTGGATGGTGCTGATGCCGTGATGCTGAGTGGCGAAACTTCAGTTGGTGAGTTCCCGCTGATCGTTATTGAAACCATGGCCAAAATTGTTCGCAACGTGGAGGAACTGGGGTATCCTTTCCATACCACTATCGATCATGTGAGTACCGTGCCCTCAAATTTCCTGAGCGACGCATTGTGCGGCTCGGCGGTTTACCTGGCAGAGCATACTAATGCATCAGGCATCGTATCAATGACTACATCAGGCTACACCGCTTTCGAAATATCAAGCCACCGACCAAAAGCAGGTACTTTTATTTTTACCTCGAACAAACAGCTGCTAAACGCACTGAGCCTGGTATGGGGCGTACGCACCTTCTACTACGACAAACTCGAAAGTACCGACCAAAGTATAGCTGACGTAAACGAGATCCTCAAAGCCGAAAACCTTATCGAGGTAGGCGATGTAGTGATCAATACTGCTTCCGTGCCAATTACTAAGCAAGGTAAGACGAACATGCTGAAGGTAAGTGTGGTTGAATAGGTTGATTGAGTTTTATCAATCGTTATGATATAAAAATCCCGGTTTTGGCCGGGATTTTTTATTTAGTACTTGCCGAACCATTACCAAGATCATAAAACCGCCAGTTGGTAGTAAAATCCTTACTCAGTGGAGCGCCGGTTAAAGTTGCCCTGGTCATTTCAACGGGGATCAGGTTTTCCTTGATAACCGCATCGTTGAATTGCTTCCAGGTCATTTTTCCGCCGTCAACCAATTCTCTTTTCAGGCTCAGCAATTGGAGGCCGCCTACCAGGTAGGCAACCTGGTATAAAGGGCCGTAATTACCTTCGAATGAGCGTCGCACTTCTCCTTCTGCATTGGCTCTTTCATGTCCTACCCTGTCAACCAGAAAGTCGATACATTCCTGCGGTGTCCAATTGCCCAAATGATAGTTGAGCGAGAAAATGATGCGGGCACAACGGTGCATTCGCCAAAAGAGCATACCTATGCGCTCCTCGGGAGTTTTGGCAAAACCCTGATCGTAAAGCAGCAGTTCCCAATATAACGACCACCCCTCAACGGCAAACGGCGTAGCAAAATCCTGCCGGTATGCTTTATACCGGCTGCCCATAAAATATTGCAGGTTATGCCCGGGTATCAGCTCGTGCTGCACCGTGCCCCGCGAAAAATAAGGATTGTTGCCGCGCATGCTCATCAACTTATCATCCTCCTGCATGGTATTGGTCGGATAAGATATACTGATCTCCCTGCCGCCTGTAAAAAACGGATTCACCAATTGCCGCTGCGGCGTCATCATTATCATACCCCAGGTTTCTTCCGCAAGCGGCGGGATTGTGATCAGGTCCTTTTCCTTTATAAAATTGATAGCATCATTATAAAGCTTCACAATCAGCTCAGGTTGTTTACCCGGAGCTACGTAGGTGTTTTTTACCTTTTCCAGTGCTTTCTTCCAGTCGTCGCCGCAACCCATTTCCCGGCAGGCTTTAAGCATTTCTTTGTCGCACCAGGCAAATTCTTTAGTAGCCAGTTTAATCAGCTCTTCAGGGGTATAGGGTATCATCTCGGCATTCAATTGGCGTACAATCTCATCGCGACCGATC
>JAICXZ010000569.1 GCA_025934475.1 Mucilaginibacter sp.
GAATATTCAACCAGGATGGTGGCATCGTCATCTACTTCGGGATATACATCGGGTTTGTATTGATGGGTGATGGCAGTAACGGCAATAGGTTTTTCGCCATGCATCAGCCAGGTCATCAGATCGGCGCCATAGCAGCCGAAATCGTTCAGCGCACCTGCGCCGTTTAGCACCGGATCAGTGAGCCACGCCAGGAATTCCTTGCTACAGCCAATTTCTTTCGGTCCCTGGTGGCCATCGTGTACTACCATCTTTTTGATCGGTCCGATACTGTCATTGGCTATTTCGTCATAGATCCATTTGCCGGATGGGTACCAGGTAGTTTCATAATTGGTGAGTACCTTGATATGGTATTGGTTAGCAAGCTCTTCTATTCTTTTGGCCTGGGCCAGCGTTGCAGCCAACGGTTTTTCTACCATCACAGGAATGCCCAGCGGAGCACACACTTCTACGATATCTACGTGATTACCTACTGCGTTGTAACCTAAAACCGCATCCGGCTTTTTGCTTTTGAGCATCGTTTTCAGATCATCATAAAAGACACTCTTAGGCAGGTTGAATTGCTTACCATATTTCGTCCACAATTCATGATTTGGTTCAGCGATGCCGATAATATCTACCTGCCCGTTTTTATAAGCATTCAAAATATTCCAGATATGGTCATGATTCAGTCCGGCGACACAAACTTTTAGTTTTTGAGCGGAGGCAAAAAGAGATGCCATGATCAGTAGCGCGGTGATCAATAGATTTTTTGTTCTCATAATATTGGGTGATGGTTTACTTAAAACAAAGTCGGGTTATCCCCATGTTTTTTCCGCCCCAGGTGCTTAAAGGCATTTTCTGTTGCCTCGCGGCCGCGTGAAGTACGCATCAGGAAACCTTCCTGGATCAAAAACGGCTCATAAACTTCTTCAATCGTCCCCTCATCTTCTCCAACGGCAGTAGCTATGGTTTTCAAACCAACGGGGCCGCCTTTGAACTTGTCAATGATGGTTACCAGGATCTTATTGTCCATCTCATCAAGGCCGTGCTCATCCACGTTCAATGCGTTTAGCGCATAATTCGCAATGGCAGTGTCGATATGCCCGTCACCTTTTATCTGGGCGAAATCACGCGTACGTCTCAAAAGTGCGTTGGCGATGCGCGGTGTACCACGACTGCGACGGGCTATCTCGAAAGCGCCTTCATCGCTGATTGGCGTTCTGAGGATCGATGCTGAGCGCAAAACGATAGTAGTCAACAGCTTGGAGTCATAGTATTCCAATCGGGCATTGATACCAAAGCGTGCCCTTAAAGGTGCAGTAAGCAACCCTGATCGGGTAGTAGCGCCCACGAGTGTGAACGGATTTAATGATAATTGGACCGAGCGGGCATTGGGGCCAGTCTCGAGCATAATGTCGATCTTGAAATCCTCCATTGCCGAATAAAGGTACTCTTCAACCAGCGGGCTCAGGCGGTGTATTTCGTCAATAAAAAGTATGTCACCTGCTTCGAGATTAGTGAGCAGGCCGGCCAGGTCGCCGGGTTTATCCAATACAGGGCCCGAAGTGATCTTGATACCCACGCCCATCTCATTGGCGATGATATGCGAAAGAGTGGTCTTACCCAGTCCAGGTGGGCCATGCAGCAGCACATGATCAAGCGCTTCGCCACGCTGACGCGCAGCCTGAACAAATACCCTCAGGTTTGACAAAATCTTATGCTGACCCGTAAAATCCTCAAATGCCTGCGGACGGAGTACTTTTTCAATATCACGTTCGGCAGAAGAGAGGCGTTCGCGGGCGGGATCGAGGTGCTCGTTCATTGCCGCTAAGTTAGTGATTAGAGATTAGAGATTGGAGACTAGTTTTAAGAGGCGCACGGGGCAAATTAATCGAGTTAGACAATCCTAATCTCTAATTAACTAATCTCTAATCTCTATCCTTCAGGATACTTCCTGAAAATGGCATTAATCCTCATCTGAATTACGCCGAAAGCGGCTTCGCGAAAGATACGGGTTGACATTTTTGAAGTACCCTCCGTGCGGTCGGTGAAGATAACCGGCACTTCTTCAATCTTAAAACCATGTTTGATGGTGGTATATTTCATCTCGATCTGGAAGGCATAACCCACAAATTTTATTTTGTCGAGCTGCACCGTTTCCAGCACTTTGCGTTTGTAGCACATGAACCCTGCGGTCCAATCGCGGATGGGTATGCGGGTAATAAAGCGCACATAAACCGAGGCAAAATAGCTCATCAACACGCGGCTCATGGGCCAATTAACTACGTTAACGCCCTTGATGTAACGTGAACCAACTGCCGCGTCAGCCCCTTCTATGCAGGCCTGGCGTAATTTGTACAGATCATCCGGATTGTGCGAAAAATCGGCATCCATCTCAAAAATATAGTCATACTCCCGGGCGATGCACCAGCGGAAGCCGTGTATATAAGCCGTGCCCAGTCCTTGTTTACCTGAACGCTCCTCTATAAAGAGTTTACCCGGAAATTCCAGTTGCAGTTCCTTAACAATAATAGGCGTACCGTCGGGTGAACCGTCGTCGATAACCAGGATATGAAATTCGTGACGAAGAGAAAATACCTTGCGGATGATCCGCTCAATATTTTCGATCTCGTTATAAGTAGGTATAATTACTATGCTATCAGGCACTGCAGAGGTGTTTAGTAATAGTCAAATAAATAAGCAGGCAAAAATAGTGTATTAACCAATTGCTTGAAAGACTTGTACAGGAAAAGGATCGGATTGTAACTTACAAATTATCGGTATCGGCGATTATTTTTTTGTGATCGATAGCATCCTGATCTGGATTTTCGATATAATTACGTTCTTTGATATATGGCGAAACGATTAGGAATGCTACAGTAAATACCAGGATAAAGCATACATCAAAGTACCAATAGTAATCTGCTCCCTTGAGGTGCTGCGCAAAATAACCTCCTTCAGCTATCTTGCCATTTACCCAGGCGGTGATAAGATTTCCAATCGCTACAACCATTAACCAAACCGCTGTCATGGTGCTTTTCATCGACTTTGGAGAGTGCGTATAAGCATACTCCAAGCCTGTTATGGAAACCAATACTTCAGCTGCGGACAGCACTACGTAAGCCAGCACCTGCCACCAAAACGATGGATGGCCACCCGCGTCGATGTTGTTTTGTATTAGCGCAATGATAACAAATGACAGCGCTGTTAATATTAAGCCGACGCCGAACCTGCGCAACGGCGTTGTTTTGAGGCCAATTTTATCGAACCATGGATATAACCAGTAATTAAATAAAGGAATAAATATGAGTAGGAATACTGGGTTGAAGGTTTGAACCTGGCCTGGATACATGGTGAATTTTACAAAGCCGAGGTTCACAGTTCGGTCCATCTTTTCTAATTGGAGTACCCATTCTGATAGGTTTTGATCCCAAACTGCCCAAAATCC
>JAICXZ010000214.1 GCA_025934475.1 Mucilaginibacter sp.
AGAACATTTCTGGAAGAATACAAAAGATTCCTCCATCAATTTGAGGTGGAATACGACGAGCGCTACATTTTCAAGCCGCTCGAATAAGTATTGCCCCTACAGGGCAAAATGAATTTTTATTTCTTTTTTGCTACCGACATTGCGCTCCTAATGGAGCGCTGCAATGAATTTGATGAAAATATTTCCTGGGAACCGAATGTCGGTAGCTCGGTTTTGGAAAATATAGAAACGCAAATAAAAGGCGCTCCATTAGGAGCGCAATGTCGGTAGCAGAAATAATAAGTTAAATTTGCGCTCCGTAGGTGCGCTACGTGTCAATCTCAATATCATACCTTCCCAGCAACCCCGGCACCCCTGATAACGAAAACCGTGCTTTCTTAACCCGGTTCAATTCTGGGTCGATGACGTAATTGTATGCTGTTCGCAGATCAGCCTTTTCCAATATTGTATTTTCAAAAGTGGATCGCGCCAAATCGCAATTGTTTAAGAGGGCATTGCTCAGATCACTTCCGGTAAAATCGCATTCCTGCAATTGCGCATTTTTAAATGAGGTTTTCTTCAGCTTAACCTGGTAAAACGAGGAGTGGTTAAGAATGCAATTATCAAAACCGAACGATAGATTGAATTGATCGCAGTACTCAAAACGAAGCCCCAGCATTTTGCAGTCTTTAAATTTCACATCCTGGAAGGATGTCTTTTTGAATTTGGCCAAGCTCAGATTGCAGCTAATGAAATCACATCCGATGAAGCGGACCTCGGCCAGGTCGGCTTCTGAAAGATCACAGTTTTTGAAACGGCAGCTTTCATATTCACCCTTTTTTAGAGGATTGGCCCTGAAGTCAATCTTTTCAAAAGTTTCGTCGTAAGCCTGCTCCATTATCAATACAAGCTAAGCTGGTGGATGCCGATAACGAGAACATACTGCAGTATTAAAATACCATCAAGGTAAAAGAAATAGTAATGTTCGTCTTTTTCCCGCTTGGCTTTGAAGATCAGCCAGCCGGTTAGAACAACACTTGCCGACAGCGCCCAGAAATCGGTATTGAAGCCATTTCGGAACAGAAACAGGAGAACAATGTATCCGGCCAGCAGAAATTGGCAAAACAGGTAAGCGTTCTTTTCTCCCCAGGCAACAGCAATGGTTTTGAGTCCGAATTGTCGGTCTTCGAACAAATCGCGGATATCGAAAGGAATTGCTAACGCGGCTATAAAGAGGAATCTTTTTGCGATTAAAATGGTGGTGTCACGCATCGAGATTACCGCCAAATGTGCAGTTTGTGCCTCCAGTATAGGCAGCAAAACGCAACTCATCGTCCAAACCAACGTGATCAGGAATAATTTGAGGCCCGGTATATTTCTTAAACCAAATTTTCGCTCGCCCATAGTGAACAAGGGCAGTCCGTAAGCAAATGAAAGGACAGCCAAAAAAATCAATAATAGTCGTGATGCAATAGAAACGAGGAAGAACAAGGGCACAAGGCCGAGGATGGAAACGATAGTGAGTGTTACCATTAACCTATAGTGGCTGAAGAACCAGCGGATGCGTTTATAAGGCGAGTTTTTTGGCTGAGCCGGTTTGGCGATGAGGATGCAGAAATTGTAAATGGCCAGCGTACCCATGAAAAGCAGTCCGGCTACCGGGTAAACTGGTGGCGATCCGATCAAATAAAAGGTCAACAACCCTTGCGCCACTGCACATAGCGCCATGAAAATATTACTGAAGAGCAGAAAGTCAAAAGCAGACTGCAGGATTTTTCTCATTGGTAAGTGAAAAGTGCCGCAGCGCCGCAATTAAGCCATTTTCTGCAAAGTCGGATCGGCTGAAGCTTTCAACTCAAATATCGTAATCTCGGGCAATATTCCAAGCCTGCCGGGGTAGCCTAAAAAGCCGTAACCAACATTTACATACAATTGCTGATCGTCCTGGCGATAATGCCCTGCCCATTCCGGGTAAATATATTGGATCGGGCTCCATTGAAAGTTTTCGCCCCGGATGCCAAATTGCATACCATGCGTGTGGCCCGAGAACATAACGTCTATCTGTTTATATTCAGGAATCACCTGCGCCCGCCAATGCGATGGGTCGTGCGAAAGCAGTAGTTTGACCGGTAGATCATCCGTGTTTTTTGTGGCGAGATCAAGTCTGCCCCGTTTGCCAAATCGGCTTATCGACCCCCAGTTTTCGACACCGAGTATTCCTATTTCCTCGCCATTGACTTTTAGACGACGATTCTCATTTCGAAGCAGATCCCATCCCATATTTTTATGGGTATCGAGAAGATCCCGGAAGTTTTTTTGCTTTTCGGCAGGGCTACTCCAATCCATTTTGTAGTCGCCATAGTCGTGATTCCCAAGAGAAGAATAAACTCCAAGGGGAGCTTTTACTTTGCTGAAAATGTCCTGGTAATCACGCATCTCATTGGCCGTGGTGTTTACCAGGTCGCCGGTGAAGAAGATGAAATCAGGCTTTTCTTTTAGCAGCATCTCAACGCCTCCTGCAACCGCTTTTTGATTATAAAAGCTGCCGGAATGGATGTCAGATATCTGCCCTAATTTGATTCCGTCAAAAGCTTTAGGCAGATTAGGGAGATAAAGTTTCTGATGCTTAACACGATAATCGTAAACGCCCGATACGGTTCCATAAACCATACCGCCAAGTGGTATAGAACCGGCCAGTAAACCAGCTTTGGCCAAAAATTCTGAACGGGGAATGGCATTTGGCGATGGCTTTTTCTCAGCTTCCGCCGGAACAGTTGGTTTACTTTTATACCACTTGATCAGCCTGCGGATATCATCAGCCAGTTTGAAAGGCAGGAACAGCAGTTTGGAAATGGTCATCAGAAAAAATACCAGCATAAATGCTGCCCTGAAGCCCAGCCCCGTGCGCGCAAAAATGCTGACAAAGATGCCCAGCGTCACCATGATAGATAGCGTCCAATAAGTTATCTTGAACGCCTTCTTCTGAGCGAAACGCCATTTCTTCAGCCCGAAGTGAATGCCGGGGAATAAATAAAAATCCAGCGCCAGGATGGCGATGCAAATAAAAAATACAGGAAGAGCTTGTTTCTCCATTATAAGGGGGTAAACGGATCAATAGCGATCATCATCGATATCCAGGTCGTCATCATCCGGTTCCATGTTGAACAAGCTGTTGAACATGTCCGAAAAAGCAAAGCCATTGTCAAGGAATCCCTTATTCAATTGCGAAAACTCAGCCAGGCCGTGAAGTACAAACTCCATCAGCAACAATTGCTGGCCTGAACTGAGACTGGGATGAAGTTTTTTAACCAGTTCTTTCAATCCACCAACAGAATTTAGATTTTTCTTGTACTGATCAAATGGCAAATTATCGTCTAAAAGCACCGTATTGCTATCGCCGAACCAATTGATGATCTCGGTATAAGGATTTGGAGCCTTTGATTTTTTAGCTTTTTCCGGATCAGGAAAAAATTGAAGCAGCAAAGTTTTGATAGCCTTGCCGATAAGCATATTTGCCACTTTGGCCGGACCTTCCAGCTCGCCTTCATATACCAGTTCTATTTTGCCGGTTATCGCCGGTATTACACCTAAAAAGTCGGTAATCCGAACGAAGGTTGATGTTTCCTTATTGATGATCATGCGCCTTTCCGCATTGCTTACTAAATTCTCATAGGCTGATATGGTGAGCCTCGCAGATACGCCCGATTTCTTATCGATATACTCTGAGTTACGAGCTTCAAATGCGATTTGCTCCACCAAATCTTTCACTAGTCCATCAACTTCTATTGCAGCTTTTTGCGCAGCGGGAAGTAGAGCCTCTTGCTGGGTGATCTTGCGCGACACTTCGATCGAGCGCGGATAATGTGTCAATATCTGGCTCTCGATACGGTCCTTCAATGGTGTCACGATAGACCCGCGATTAGTATAATCCTCGGGATTGGCAGTGAAAACAAATTGCAGATCAAGTGGTAGACGCAATTTAAATCCGCGTATCTGGATATCTTTTTCCTGTAAAATATTGAACAATGAAACCTGTATACGAGCCTGCAAGTCAGGCAGTTCGTTGATGACGAAGATGCCACGATGGGCACGTGGTATTAATCCGAAATGGATCACACGCTCGTCGGAATAATGCAGTTTCATGGTAGCTGCTTTGATCGGGTCCACATCGCCAATCAGGTCTGCAACGGTAACATCTGGCGTCGCCAGCTTTTCCGTATAGCGTTCCGAACGATGCAGCCAGGCAATCGGGGTGTCGTCGCCTTTGGTAGCTATCTCGTTGCGCGCATACCACGAGATTGGGTTGAAAGGATCATCAAATAGCTCCGATCCCTCAATGTATGGAACATACTCGTCCAGCAAATTCACCATTAAACGGGCGATACGTGTTTTGGCTTGCCCGCGAAGCCCCAGCAATAAGATGTTGTGCCTTGATAAGATGGCGGTTTGCAGATCAGGAATAACCGTATCCTCAAACCCGATGATGCCCTCAAACCCGCCTTCCTGCTTTTGCAGTTGCTGGATCAGGTTCTCGCGTAACTCATCCTTCACGGAGCGGCTCCGGTAATCCGACTTTTTTAACTCACCTAAAGTCTTTATAGCTGTCTTGTCGTTCATTAGTTCACTTGTTCATTAGTTGCCACGTTCATTGGCTCACTTGTTCATTAGTTCATTGGTAGTCTCATCTGCATTTCTGCATATTCGCACATCTGCACATTCACTCATCTAACGGTTCTGCGGCGATTCCTGATATAATCTTCAAAAATGTATTCGCCCAGGCCGTTCAGCGTACTGTAAAATGCCTTACCGCCGTTGGTTTCGGTAAATTTCCGTACAAACTGCTGCAGGTAAGGGTCTTTTGCGATCATAAATGTGGTGATCGGTATTTTGAGCCGTTTGCATTGTGCCGCCATATTCAGCGTTTTGTTCACCACTTTACGGTCAAGCCCGATGCTGTTTTTATAATAACGTGTACCTTCTTTTAAGCAGGTTGGCTTACCATCGGTGATCATAAATATCTGCTTGTTATGTGTTTTACGACGGCGCAGCAGATCGACAGCCAACTCGAGACCAGCATAGGTATTAGTATGGTATGGTCCCACCTGAAGGTAGGGCAGATCTTTTATAGTAATGGGCCAGGCATCGTTGCCAAAAACCACTATGTCCAGCGTATCTTTTGGATATTTCGAACGAATTAACTCGGCAAGCGCCATCGCCACTTTTTTGGCGGGCGTAATCCGGTCCTCGCCATACAGGATCATGGAGTGCGATATGTCGATCATGAGCACGGTAGAAGTGAGGGTTTTGTAATCCATCTCCTCCACTTCAAGGTCGCGCTCGGTCATCATGAAATCGTTGATTCCATGATTGATCTGGGCATTGTGGATCGATTGCGTGATATCAATCTGCTCCAGGCTATCGCCAAATTCATATTCGCGGCGCTCGGCGTTCTTTTCCTCACCTTGGCCCGAATAGGGTGACCGGTGATTACCCTTGCCTGATTTTTTCAGCTTCCCGAATATCTCCTCCAGGGCCGATTGCCGGATGCTTTGCTCTGTCTTAGCCGTGATGCGAAACTCGCCGGTCTCGTTATTTTCATCGAGATAGCCTTTTTGTTTCAGTTCATCGATAAAATCGCCCATGCCGTATTGGTCATTGGTGATGTTATATTGCTTATCCAGCTCATTCATCCAGGCCAAAGCTTCGCCTGCATCTCCCGATGTATAGTTCAATAATTCGAGAAATAATTTGAGCAATTCGTCGAACCCGCCTTTGGGAAGTTGCTTAGGAATGACCTTAGAAAACCCGTAACCGCGCATACTTTATCCTTTCAAATATAAAGTAACGGATAAATTTTTTTAAAAGTTTGATTACTGGCACGGTGATGCGGAAATGTTAGCTAAATATGACAGTCCCGTAGAATAGTGGCAGTAGCAGTGGCAGTTGGCAGTCATCTAATGTCAAATATCTGACTGCAACTGCCACTGCTACTCATGCGCAAGTCCCAGCAAGGCCAAAATATTTTCATCATATGGTGGATTAGCTCCTCGCTTACCGGCAACATAAGCGCCAACAGAGCAGGCTTTATCTACAACATCCTGTATGGGTTCGTCTGATAAAAGGCCGGCTATAAATGTTGCCAGGAATGAGTCGCCGGCGCCAACGGTGTCGCCC
>JAICXZ010000766.1 GCA_025934475.1 Mucilaginibacter sp.
AAGCTACGATAAATGACGTCCCGGTATCATCCAATGGCTCGCTAAAACCGCCTAATGCGGCGCAGCATAATGTGCCGTCGTGGACCATTTTCGCGATGTTTTTTGTGGTGATGTCGCTAGGAGGGAGCATTGTGCGCGAAAAAACCAGCGGCAGCTTTATCCGTCTGAAAACTTTGCCAACCAACTATCTTGTAGGGATGATCTCCAAACAGATCACCTATGTGGGTGTTACTGTTATCCAGGCCATCGTATTATTTTCGATTGGCATTTGGTTTTTTCCGCTTATCCATTTACCGGGCCTCAATTTGCCGCATGATGTATTCGGCTTATTTGTGGTGACGATTTTGAGTGGCTGGTGTGCAGTGAGTTACGCCATATGCGTAGGCGTATTCGCCGAGACGCATCAGCAAAATAACGGTTTCGGTGCTATATCTATCGTGATATTGGCTGCGATAGGTGGATTAATGGTGCCCACGTTTACCATGGATACTTCATTGAAAACCATCGCTAATATTTCGCCGATGCATTGGTGCCTGCAATCGTATTACGGCTTGTTCCTTGAAAATGGCAGGTTAAGCGACGTGATTGGCTACTTAATACCCCTTGTGGGCATAACCCTTGTATTCCAATTGATAGCGATCTGGGGATTGAAACGAAAAAATTTGATATAATTGCTAAATGGAAACTGCAGAACTGAAAGAGAAGCTGAAAAGCCAGATCATATTATTCCTTAATTTAACCGACCTGACACCCGCCGATATTAAGGACAATGAGCCGCTTTTCGGCGACGGCCTGGGTTTGGATTCGATAGACTCGTTAGAACTCATCGTGTTGCTAAAACGCGAATACGGCATCGACATTAAGGACCCCAAAGTTGGCCGCAAAGTGCTGGTGGATGTGAATACCATGGCAGAGTATATTCAGCAGAATGGGAAGGTGTAGATGAAGTTGCTTCAAAACATATGGGTAAGACTTGTAATCAGCTTGTTTGGTGGAGGAATGACAACCGAGATCGTTTTCCTTTCAACGGGTGATCCCACAAGGCACCGTTCGGCAAATGATCCTAATTTCACACTTCTTTATGCTTTGATCATTTTCCTGGTATTAACTTGGCTCGTAAAGAAATTTGGTCCGCCAAAACCCATCAAACCCTGGTAAACGTCCCCTGGAATTTAAAGCATATCAATTTATCGGTGCTTAATTTGGCTGTGGTGACGATATCATTCTCTTCCCATTTATAAACGATATCCAGCAGCACAGTTTCGGTATTCTCCGGGTCTATCATGCGCATGAACTTCAGGCTATCAGACTTTTTAAGCATGACTGGCGTTTTAAGACTAGCTTCTAATACTTCCTTTAAGGTTTGCAGCATACTGGCGCCAGGTATCACCGGGTGACCGGGGAAATGCCCCTTCAATATCTCGCTGGAAGGGTCAATATTCAATACAGCCAGTATTATACCATTCTCATGCGCTATACTTTTAATGCTGAACAGGTCGTGATCTTGGGTTAGCATAGGGTCAGTTTATATCGCGGCAAGCAGCATCAGCGAATGATATTTATTTTGATAATGATTGTAAATGAGCACTCTTTTTGGTGCGACGTCAGTTTTTCTTTCCCACACAATTTCAGGCACCACTCCTTTTTTCAAAATATTTGAAGCCAGCCATAGCGCAAACGACGACGACACAGGATACTCGCCGCAAAGATGCTTATAATTGGCCAAAGCCGTATTGCTGAAAATAGAAGAACTTAAATTTTTATAAACCGCATCGTTCCTTGTATCCCCATTTTTGCCGCTAATTACCAGGTCGATATCATCAATAGTCAGATCTTTTTCTTGCAACAAGGCGTTAATGCTTTCCTCAACATTTGCCGGTTTATAGAGCGTTTTCACTGCCGTCAATTCGGCAAGATTATCAGCAGACGGTTTATCCGTCAGCAGGAAAAAAACAGAACCTTCGCCACCTATTGTACCGTTTGATTCTGTTGCGAAAAGCTCGAGGTTTGAAACCGGCCAGCGACGGTATAGTCCTAACCGGGTTAATACTTTAAAGCTGGTATCCACCATTTCTTCCGTTCCGCCGACTAGGATATTCTCTGCATCACCTTCTTTCAAAAGCATGATGGCATCGAATAAAGCGCTTTCAAAAGAGATACCTTTATGCACAAAAGTGTTGTTATACTCATGACATTTGAGCATCAGCGCAATTTGTGCGGCAACTGTATTGTGGGTTGATTGGATAAAAGCCGTTGGCGGCAATAACTCTTCATTCTGCTCCACCATGCGGGTGAGGAAAGTAATGGTATCCTCCATGCAACCTAAAGCTGTACCTGTAATTACGGCGCCGGGCATTTCAACTTTTGCATCATCCAGGCATTGACGTGCGGCGGCTACACCACG
>JAICXZ010000810.1 GCA_025934475.1 Mucilaginibacter sp.
AGCCTGCAATTGCAGCGACTGCTCCGGGGATACAATCCAATCCTTGCTATATTTTTCGTCAAGGAACCGGCCGCAGAATTCCCAATAGCTGCCATACCAGGAGGTGCTATCGCCGGGTCTTTCATCCGGCCGGCTGGGAGTATACCAACCTTTTGATACTTCTTTCAAATAGCCAGTCTTCACCAGTAATTCCCGGTTTACCCGGTTGATTTCGGTGGATTTTATCGCGACCAGACCCTTTTCCTGTAAGCCATGTAATTCCTCTAATGCGTCAGCCAGTTTTTCGCCCGGAGTTGCCATAAGCGAGAATTTGCGTCCGCCGGACTATCTCTAGGGTTCCGAGCGGGCTATTTTTAGGTTTTCGCGCGTACTATTTTTAGGATTCCGCGCGCGTCATAACTAGGTTTCCGCGCAAAAATACTGAAAATGAGGGAATTAAAAAGGAAAAACTCTTTCAGAATCAAGCAATTGATTGACAATACAATGGCTATTAAACCTTGCATCAAATATATCTCATAGCAAAATAGAGACCTCCAAGTCTCTAAACAGCTACGAAATAAACCAAAAGACAAAACCGGCAAATCGGTATCTTCGTCTCAGCTCTTTCCCAGGTCGCAATTCGGTCGCCCCGAAACCGCCACCCTCACAAATCATTGTATCTAAAGGATAAACGCCGGCCCGTTCGAGTCCCGTCCGGTCCGCAGAAATTTCGCTTGAAACCCGCTTTAGTAGCGGGTTTCGCTTTTTGGATTCAAGAATAAGGTCTTTGCCCACAACTAATTCACCCGCCTACCTTTTTCCAATTGCCTGATAATGAGTCTTTTCTTCCTGTTCATTTTGTGCATTCAAAGAACTCTATTCCTTTACCATTCGCAAAACAATCCCAATTTATCTCAGAGTGACAGCTCAGGGTTAAAGAATGGAGGCTACTACAAATCGTTTTGTTTTGCCTAACCAATGGTCTGTAACAGCAAATAAGGTCAAGGGAAACACGAATGCTGCCAACGAAATCAATTCCTACCTGTTTATGCAAAAGTTAGCGCTAAGAAAATTATGGAAGATCTGAAGGAAGTCTTTGATAAATACTCAATAGAATCTCGAAAGGAATTAGCTATACTTCGAACCAATGTTGATGCTACGCTGAAACATTAAGGCCCGCAAAAAGCGAGCGCATCATAAATAATCTTCTATTCACGGTTGGGTTTATAATATAACATATAATTTAATTTATTTGCTATATATAAATGTTATAAATACATTTAATAATTATTTACATACAAAGATGAAAAAATTATTTTACTTTTTCGCCCTGCTCAGTTTATCAACTGTGGCGCATGCGCAAAGCGGGCGGTCGGTTTTGGATTTTGATCAAAACTGGACATTTAACCTGGGCGACGTACCCAACGGCCAAAACGTTGATTTTAATGATGCCAGCTGGCGAAAATTAAATTTACCCCATGACTGGAGCATCGAGGGCGAATTTAAAAAAGAAAACCCGGCCACCGTGGAAGGCGGCGCTTTACCAGGCGGTATTGGCTGGTACCGTAAAACCTTTACCATCCCGCAAACAGATAAAGGCAAAATGATCTACATTGCTTTTGATGGTGTTTATCAAAAAAGCGATGTGTGGATAAACGGCCATCATTTAGGTTACAGGCCAAACGGTTATATCAGTTTCAGATATGAACTTACGCCGTATTTAAAATATGGCGGTAAAAATATAATAGCTGTAAAGGTTGATAATTCTTTACAGCCAAATTCACGCTGGTATTCCGGTTCGGGCATCTACCGCAATGTTTGGCTGATAAGTACTAACAAAATTGCCGTTGACCAGTGGGGGACTTTTGTAACCACATCAAAAGTAAGCGCCACCCATGCCGATGTTAACTTGAGCGTTAACATAAAAAACGCGGCGGGCAATACGCAACTGGCTACTGTTGTCAGCAGCATTTATGCTGGTGGTA
>JAICXZ010000595.1 GCA_025934475.1 Mucilaginibacter sp.
GGGCGGTGATTTATTCCACGCGTCATCCTTTGCAGGACATCAAACTATAGGCCTTGAAGTATATAAACTGGCAACATTTATTTTCCCCGAAAGCTTTAACACCTATGATAGCTATGGCGAAGCGCTAAGGCTGACTGGCAAAAAGCAGGAAGCGATATTGATGTATCGAAAGTCGATAGAACTCAATCCCAATAATGAAGATGGGAAAAGAGCAATATTTCAAATGGAAGGGCAATAATTGGTGACAGCCTTACTTAAAACGCGGGGTTATTTCCATGTGTCAGCCAAATCATTGCCGACACATGGAGCCAATGTTTAGTTAGTAGGTTGCGGCCAGCTTCAGCGCGTTGTACGCATTAACAATGCCGCCGCTGCTGCAAAACTCATCAAATGACATGCGGTGTTCGCCATCGCCTTCTGCATCTTTTACCGCTACTTTATGATCAACCTTTACAACTGATTTAATAATGATCTCCTTTACCTGCAAAGCGGTCAGCTTAGGATAATAGGAACGAATCAGCGCAGCCAAACCTGTAACTGCAGGTGCTGCCATGCTCGTTCCATCATGCAGGGCATAAGTTGAATTTGGCGTAGTAGAGTTGATCTTAACGCCGGGAGCAAACACGTCTACTGTATTTTTACCGTAGTTGGAGAATGACGCCTTAAGCGTTTTGTCGTCGGTCGGTCCCGATGCACCTACCTCAATCCAGGCTTGTGCCGTTCCGCTGCCATCGGCATAGGTCCGGTTAGGATAATTAGGTTCTACGTCCTTATTCTTATTGTCGTTACCGGCCGCATGAACGATCAGCACATCTTTGCTCATGGCAAACTTGACGGCCTCGTCAACGGCCTTTTTATCATATGAATAAGATTTGCCAAAACTCATATTGATCACTTTCGCGCCGTTGCCGGCTGCATAGCGGATGGCGTTTGCAACATCCTTGTCACGCTCATCACCATTGGGAACTGTACGTACCGACATGATGGCCACGTCATTGGCCACACCTTTTACGCCAATATTATTATCGCGCACAGCGCCGATGATACCTGATACATGCGTACCGTGATCCGCGTCCGGACCGGTAACATCGTTGTTTCCGTAGAAGTGCTCACCGCTGTCAGCATAATTGTCGCCAACGGTGTCGCGCGAAGTGAAATTAACATTATAGTGGAATGCTAACTGTTCGCCGTAATGTTTCAAGCCTTCGTCAATTTCGTTCTTCCTGAAATCTGCAAGGTTCTTATACTCGCCAAGGTGTTCAACCAAAACTTTTTTTACATAGCTTTCGGCCTTATCCTGTGGCACGTAATTTTTAAAATCCTCCACACCCGGATCTGTTACAGCCATTCTTTTTACCATGCCATCCAGTATTTCGTTTACCCGCGTAATAATGCCGTAGGTATGATCGGCTTTTTTAATCTTATCTGTCAAGTCATTACGCATCTTTTTGAAGCGATTAAAATCTTCGAGATCCTTTCCGGTCAGCGCGTTGGTATCAACTTTCGAATATTTGACCATGTAATCACGCACCTGCCTCGTTTGCTCCATGTTGTCAAAATGCACATCGCCCTTTGCCGAGCCAATGAAATCCCAGCCGTGCAAGTCCTCGACGTAGCCGTTTTTATCCCCGTCGACATGATTACCGGCTTTTTCTCCCGGATTGTTCCAAATAACCTGTTTCAGGTCCTCATGATTGATGTCGACGCCGCCATCTATCACCGCAACTAATACGGTTTGATGAGGCTTGCCTTTTAATAACTCATCATACGCCTTTTCGGTGCTCATACCAAAAACAGAGTCTTTTTTCAGATCAAGATTTTGCCAGTTGTCTTTGGGTTTCTTTATGTCCTGAGCGTTCACGCAAACAGGCAGACAAAGAGATAAAACCAGGGCGAACTTTTTTAGAGGGTCGTAATTTATCATACACATAAGATTTAGGTATTAATAGCTAAAATAGATCTTTACCGCAATAACGGAGAAAAAATTGAAAAATTACCAAATCACTTGTTCGCAAGCGAACGCCTGCAATATCGAAACCGACCATTATCTCAGTGCCACGCCAAACTAAACAACTGTCCATCAACAACTTAACTCGATGGCATATTTCTTGAAGCCATGCTCAGACAACTCATTGATCATGAAACATTTATCACTTGCATTAATACTCAGTTTTTGTTTTTTCCCTTGCTTCGCTCAGCATAAAACAGCAGCAGATTTCACCACCTATAACCGCGATGTAAGCATAAAAACAGAAAGCGGCGAGCAAGTGGTTTATCTCGACGAAAAAGACGGTCCGGGCATAGCTTGGATTAAGGATCAGCAATTCATTAATGGCAGCATCGAAGTTGATGTGAAAGGACGCGATGTTTTGCAAAGAAGCTTTTTGGGCATCGCTTTCCATGGGGTAAACGATACTACTTACGAGGCCATCTATTTCAGACCATTCAACTTCAGAGCAACTGACCAGGAGCGGAGGGTACATGCAGTACAGTATATAGACCTGCCTGAATTCGACTGGCCAAAACTGCGCGACCAACATTACAATCAATACGAAAAGGGTGTCGATCCGATTCCTGATCCAACGGGTTGGTTTCACGCCCGTATCGAAGTTACGGGCGAATCGATAAAAGTATATGTAAACGGGGGTACAAATCCGTCACTTTCGATAAGACCACTAAACCATACAGGCGGCAAGATGATTGGCTATTGGGTGGGTAATGGCTCAAATGGCAACTGGAAAAATCTGAAAATCGTTGCGAACAGCAACTAATTTATATGCCAAAAACATGTTTTAACATAAATTAACACTCACAACTGTTAATTAGTATCCTATTAGTTATACATTAGCGCTTCCTAAAAACACCTTATGCGCCTGTCTTTAATCATCTGCCTCACCTTTTTGCTATTTTCCGTTTCAGCATTTGCCCAAACTTCTTATTCGGTAAAAGGCGTAATCGCTGATAGCGTCGAGCATGTGAAGCTTCATAACAGCTCAATCGCCATCTTACAGGCCAGGGACTCCATACTGGTTAAATTTACCCGTGCGGGCGAAGATGGCTCGTTCTCATTAAGCGGCCTCGGCAAGGGTAAATTTATCCTGTTGGCAGCCTATCCGAATTACGCCGATTACGTAACTACTTTTAGTCTCGATTCAGCGCATCAGCACCATAATTTCGGCAATATTAATATCACCCCTAAGGCGCGGCTACTAAAAGAGGTGATCATAAAAGGAACCGCCGCACAGATGAAGATTAAAGGCGATACCACCGAATTTAATGCTCGAGCCTTTGTTACCCAAC
>JAICXZ010000396.1 GCA_025934475.1 Mucilaginibacter sp.
GGATAGCCGTAAAATAATATTGGTCCGCAGGCAAACATGACCGCCGTTTTTTAGCTTTTACAGATGCCGGATTTTGCCGGATTGGGGAACCTATGTGAAAAGTGATACCGAAAATCTATGCTGAGAAAAACTACTTTCATTTTAATTGCAATAGCAGCTATCCTGGTAACGACCATCACTGCTTGCCTGCACGAGGAAAAAAAACAAGCAACCGGTGACGCAACCACTGTGTCCAAAAAGCAATGGTTGGTACCTGATACGGCAGAGCTATCCAATGATGATTACGGCAAACTGGTTAAATACGGCAGAGCGTTGGTAGTCAATACTTCTTATTACTTTGGCCCCAACGGTGTTATTGCTCACAAAAGCAATGGGATGAATTGTCAGAATTGCCACCTGAATGCAGGTACCAAAGCTTTTGGCAATAATTTTTCGCTGACGGCTTCAGGCTATCCACGCTTTAAAGAAAGAAGCGGTACGGTTGAAACAGTAGTGACGAAGGTAGAAGATTGTTTCGAACGAAGCCTGAACGGTAGTAAAATAGACAGCAATAGCCGCGAAATGAAAGCGTTTGTGGCTTATCAGCAATGGATAGGCAGGAATGTAAAAAAAGGAACAAAGCCGGAAGGATCAGGAATAGAAGAACTAGCATTTCTGGACAGGCCTGCCGATACCACCAGGGGACGTGTAGTATATGTAGCCAAATGTCAAACCTGCCACCAAAAGGATGGAGGTGGGATCCCAAATGCGACGAAAACTGGTTATACCTACCCGCCATTATGGGGCAATCATAGCTATAACATCGGCGCCAGTATCTACCGCCTTTCCAAATTTGCCGGTTATGTTAAAAGCAATATGCCTTTTGGCGCCGATCACATGCATGAGCAGCTCACCAACGAGCAAGCATGGGATGTGGCTGCATTCGTTAATTCGCAGCCACATCCTTTCAAAAACACCAGTGCTGACTGGCCAAAAATCACTACTAAACCTTATGATTGCCCTTTTGGACCGTATGCAGATAGGCAGTTCAGCAAGACGCAGCGTAAGTATGGACCATTTGGACCCATAAAAAAATATTACGCTGAGCTGAGTAAAAAGAATAATAAGGAAGCTCGTTTAATTGCTAAATGATCTCACCTCACGATCAGTGTAAGGCTTTGCGTGGTATGAGCACTGAAATAACCTAGTGTAGTCGGCGAAATATTGGTTGGCGGATTCGCTGGGGCAACCTGCCCGCCGGGGTTATTGGCTTGTTGCTGGGCAAGGGTATACCAGTAGGTATACATAGGTTTGTCGATGCATTCCATTTCCACTTTCACCGTATCATTAGGATATATATCAATATCCGTTTGCTCAAGGTCCAGATCGACGTATTTGCCATTGATGAACTCGTCGTCGAATGCAAAAATACTTTTTACCTGCACGCCGTTAACGAACATTACAAACCTGTACTGGTTAAGTTCATCTCCCGGGTCCTGGAAGTGTATGGTTATTACCCTTCTGTTTTTGCTGGTATTAAAAATGTCGTTTTTATCGGTTATCGAATCAAGTTTGACGTCATCAGGCATTTGCGATGTTGCTGTATAGGTTGTTCCACCGGTTGCCACCGACAGGGAATAAGTGCGGCTGGGTATACCTGTAAAGTTGCTTTTTGAGTACGTTCCTGCCGGATTTTCGGTTAGCCGATATTGATTTCCCAGGTCATCAGACACGGAGACGACTGCACCGGTTACAGCCGGGTAAACGTTGGGGTTGGTGAACGGCACATTGCGGCTGAGTATTACTTTTTGGAGCCCTGGTTGATTGGTTACGTTACCTTCTATTACCAGCTCCCCGCTTACGTTACCCAGATCGAGGTTGATCACTTTTTTGCATGAAAAAAAGATCGTCGAGACAAGAAGTATAATGAAACAATATTTAAACGGTGCGATCTTCATTTCTTAAAATTTAAAGTTCCAGGTTACCGAAGGTATCCGGGTGCCAAAAATGCTTGTTTCCTGCGCCTCAGTTGTGTTCGGCACTGTTTTACTATCCTGGAAAGTAATAATATAAGGATTACGGTGAGCGTAAACATTATAGATGCCAAACGTCCAGCTCGAATGATATTTTTTATGCGGTTTTCCTTCCAGCGTTGCCCCTATATCGAGCCTGTTGGTTGAGGGCATCCGGTACCCGTTTCGCTCCGAGTAGGAAAACGTTGTGAGTCCGCCGACATTATATTTCCCGGTAGGGAAAGTAACCGCATTACCTGTTCCATATATAAAATCGCTGGAGAGGCTCCATCTTTCGTTCAGTTTATAAATACCTACGATTGAAAGATCATGCGTGCGGTCCTGGGTAGCAGGGAAATACTTGCCATTGTTTATTGCAGCAAACTTATCCTCGGTGCGGGACAGGGTATAACCTATCCATCCGTTTAAACGCCCATACTTCTTTTTAAGAAATAATTCGAGGCCATAAGCCCTGCCTGAACCATAAACCAACTGCGATTCCACATCCTGATTTACCAATAACTGAGCGCCATCCTTGTAGTCGATCTGGTTTTGCAGCCATTTGTAGTAGATTTCAGCCGAAAACTCATAGGTGTTTTCCTTAAAATTCCGGAACCAGCCGGTTGATACCTGGTCGGCTATTTCGGGTTTAATGTTGTTGCTGCTCATTACATACAGATCGGTTGGCGTGTTGCTGGTCGAGTTGCTGAGCAGGTGTATGTTTTGCGTATTGCGGTTATAAGATAGCTTGAGAGAATTTTCGTCATCCAGCATATAACTTGCCGACAACCTCGGTTCAAGATCAACATAACTTTTTACTAATTGCCCGGAGTTGTAATGCGTTGATTGGACAACATCGCCCGATGCGTCGTAAGTCTTAAAGGTACCCGGGCCAAGCAGGAATAGGTTGCTCAGTCTTAAGCCGTATAACAATGTGAATTTATTGCTGGCTTTCCATTCATCGCTTATATATGCAGCATTCTCAAAACCATAGCGTTTCTCTGTGGTCACATTGTTGAAGCTGGATGACTGCGAAGATGAAATATCGCCCGGTGCAATATTATGGTGCAATACGTTTACCCCAAATTTGAGCGTATGATTGTCGCCCATAGAATAGGAGAGATCCTCCTTCAGGTTCAGATCTGTTATCTGCGACGTAGCCTTGAAGTCCGATTTGCTCAGGAAACTCTCAATCGTATAATTGTAATTGCTAAATATCAGCGACGTGTTCGAAAACAACCTGCTATTAAAAATATGGTTAAACCGGAGTGTACCTGTCGAATTTCCCCAATCGGTGCCAAAGGTATTTTTTAAACCGAGTACATCCTTGCCGAAATAACCGGAGATATATAAGGCATTTTTATCATCAAAATGATAGTTTGCCTTGGCATTGAGATCATAGAAATATATCGAGCTGCCCTTAACGGTTGTATCGGATGAAAATCGGAGAAAGAAATCTATATACGTGCGGCGCGCGCTAATCATAAATGAGCCTTTATCCTTCACGATAGGTCCTTCAACCTTAATGCGTGATGAGATTAGGCCCAAGCCACCCTGTACGGTGTAATCTTTATTATTTCCTTCGTTCATTTTGATATCCAGGACTGAGGATAACCGACCACCAAACTCCGCCGGCATGCCGCCTTTGTATAGGCTAACATCTTTCACTGCATCTGAGTTGAAGGTGGAGAAGAAACCAAAAAAGTGCGAAGCATTGTAAACCGTGGCTTCATCCAGCATGATCAGATTCTGGTCTGATGCACCGCCCCGAACATAAAACCCGGTATTACCCTCGCCTGAAGATTTTACACCAGGCAGCATTGAAAGTGTTTTTAAAATATCCCTTTCGCCAAGCAGAACCGGAACCTGGTTTATTTGCGCCATATTTAGCTTTTCGACACCCATTTGCGGAGATGCTATATTGTCATTGTTGGGACGATTGGCGCTGATGACAACCTCCTTCAAATTACCAAATGGTAACAGCTTGATATTGATATCCTGATCATGGTGAAGGGAAACCTTTTGCTCGATGGATTTATAGCCTATATATGACACCTGGATAGTGTAATCTCCCTCAGGCGCATAGATGGAATAAAAACCGTAGCTATTGGTAATGGTTCCGCTTTGGGGCAGTTCTTTTATTCTGATGGTGGTACCAATCAGCTGCTCCCCGGTCGATTCGTCCTTTATCGTGCCACTTATGGTATACTTTTTCTGACCAAAACAAGAAAGCGCAATAAACAAGAATGTTGCAGAAAGTAAAATTTTGGTCATCAACGGATATTTGAGGCTAAAGTAATTAGAATAACGGCTCTTTCAATTGTTTCATGCCGCTGTAAACATTTTGTTAGAGAAAAAAAATCGACAGGCTTAATATTTACTATGCATGCATAGTAA
>JAICXZ010000493.1 GCA_025934475.1 Mucilaginibacter sp.
GGAAAGCTTAATCCGTATTTTACCGCGTCCAAAATAGATGCAAGAGTTGATACATCTTTTATCGCCGGCAAGATACTTAGCAGGGCGCTAACTCAACCTCATTTTATGAGCGCCATCACTGCAGTGCAGCCGGGTGCGAAATCTTATATTGAGCTAGAAGAACAAATGCGCAATTTAACGCAATTCCAGGAAGATTGTGCCGGATTGCCCGACTCAGCAGTAAGAAAAATGGCGATCAACCTGGAACGGTTGCGTTGGATAGCGACAACGCAACACACCTATTTACAGCTTAATATACCTGCCTATAAACTAACATTTCATTTGCCGGATACCAATTTTGAATTCAGAGCCATTGTGGGGGCGCCTTTAACGCCCACACCCCAGCTAAACAGCGCCCTCACCGATTTTACTACATCATCAAAACTTAAGATATCCCGAGGAATCAGCGAGTTGTCAGGCGCCTTTAATCCCAAAGGTGTAATCTATTTTTGGTTTAAAAACAAATATGGCATTTCTATATGCGGCCGACCTGAGCGGGATCTTTTTGACCCCAATGAAAGAAACTTAAGCCAGGGAGAGATAAAAATAGAAGACGGCGAACGCCTCGCCGCATTGTTGTTAAAAGCAGATGGCCGAAGCCATGAAATTGCCGATCTAAAAAGAGCGATAAATGACTATGCCATCAAAAATTATATTCTGAATACGCCAATTCCATTGAAGATAATCTACATTACTTGTGAAGTCTGGAGAAACGGCATCATAACACATCCCGACATTTATAACCTTGATAACAAGCTGGAGATGGCGTTATATAATGCAGATCAATCATTGGTTTCGAATTGAGGCTAAAACTGCAAGTTACAATATCAATAGTGTACAGCCGGGCCGGTTCAGGATGTCCTATCTGACTAATGTCATCTTTTTGGGTGATGTAAGTCATTTAATATCAGTGCTTTTTTAGGTTTTATTGTAAATAATTTCACAGTTAAACCTTTAGGAATATGGTTATGAAGATTGCGCTTGTAGCCGTGATGATTCTCCACGGTACAATTCATTCAATGGGCTTTATCAAAGCATTTCGTATAGCCGAGGTGTCGCAGCTGGTACACCCTATACCAAAGCCAATCGGTATACTATGGTTGGTGGCCGGGCTGCTTTTTATTTTTGCGGCAGTCCAGTTTTCGATTGAACGCCAATCATGGTGGATGTTTTCCGCCCCGGCTGTAGTTATCTCACAATACCTGATCGTTAACGACTGGCAGGATGCAAAATTAGGATCGGTAGCCAACATCATTGTACTTCTTGCATCAATCATCGGTTTCATCGTTTGGACAATGGCAAAAATGTAGGCTCATGAAGATCAATAAAGAATGGCACCTGGAGCATCCTATGCCAAAGAATCCAACTTTTGAACAAAGAGTTGACTGGCACCTGGAGCACCAGAAAAACTGCTCATGCAGGCCGATAGGCGGCAAACTGGCTGAAGAGATGCGAAAACGAGGAATCAAATTTTGATTGCGATATGAAACCTGTCTTAAAGGTAGCAACGGTGGCGCTTCTGCTGGTTAACGGCATTAGCGGAGTATATGGTGGGCTGAGCCTGATCATGTACCCGGACGGAAGTAGCATGCATTTGTCGCCTGATTTGCTCGCATTTTCTTTTTTTGACAGTTATTTGGTTCCGGGGATTATTTTGCTGCTAACTAACGGCTTCTTTAGCATTTATGTTTTTGCCGCACTAATACTTAGTCATAAAAAATATTGGCGCCTGGTAGCTTTGCAGGGCATTATACTCATATTGTGGCTGGTGGCTCAGATAGCCCTAATTCGTGTAATTCATTACCTGCATTTGGTAATGTTTGCGGTTGGCGCAGCGCTTGTTGGTATCGGCCTTTTATCAGAGGATTATAGATCAGGTGAGATAGCAGATGACAGCGTTTGAAGAACTTTTATCAGGCAGCAACCTGCGTTCGATAGGTAAGGTTAATGACGTTATCTCCCGGGTACACACCCAGCATGATTTCGACCAGCTTTTTAACTTACTTTACAACGATGATCGAATCGTAGCTATGCGTGCCGCTGATGCTATTGAAAAGATAACAGTCCAAGATCGGGAGTTTCTTTTAAAACATAGTGGACAAATACTTTCGCTTTGTCGATCTGCTATGAATAAAGAATTCAAATGGCATTTAGCTCAACTTCTGCCGCGATTATTTTTAAACCAAGATCAATTGACCGAAGCACGCTTAATCTTGCACAATTGGGCCGCTAATAAGGGCAACTCCAGGATTGTTAGGGTTAATGCACTTCAAGGCCTTTTTGATTTGACCGACAATAAAGAAGATCTACAACCTTTCCTAACCGGACTGGAGGAGGAACGAGTGCCATCCATAAACGCAAGGATCAGACGGCTAAACAAATTAACCGGAGAACTCTAAACACCATCTTTTGTTCCGGTTACAAATCTTTCCGGAAAAATCAGCATTGGCACTTTCTGCTTTGCCAGTGCTTCACGTGCGGTGCTTTGATGTAACAGCCTGGAAAAAAATGAATCACGGTAATGGGTAAATGCAAGCAAGCCAGCATTTTTTTCCTCACAAAGTCTGTTGAGGCGGTTCACGATATTTTTTCCATGTAATTCATGGACTGTCACATGAGGATAGCGAAGCCTTTGGATGTGTTTCGTAAATTGCGACTTCCTGATTTCTTTGGTTATATCATCGTCTGGAACTGAGTTAATATGCACTACCTCGAGGTGATAATTGAAGACAAGCCCTAATCCGGCCAGGTGTTGTATCGCTTTCACATCAGGTTCGGCGAAGTTGGTCGCAAATACCACACTATGCAAATTATTCAGGCTGGTATCGCGCGGCATTACCAGAACCGGCCTGCTTGCGTGGTCGATTACTGAAAAAGTCTCGCTACCCGTGAAAAAATGGTCGAGTCGGCTACCTTCTCGCGCACCCATCACAACCATCTCAATGTTTTTTGCGTCAATAATGTTTCTCACCTGGTAGGCAAGTGCTCCAAGGCCTTCTTCGCAGTGTATTGATGGTTTCCAGTCGTCTTTGCCCTCTTCGATAAATGGCTTAAGAGAATCTGCCAATTTTTTAAGTTTTTCCTTATTCTCTTCCTCCTTGAAGTTAATTTCATCAACCACGGTTGGACCGCCTGCATATATGGGCGTAACTGCCTGGGGGGTATTGGAATTGAACAGCAAGATATTGGCGTGCAAATTTTTTGCGAGCCTTACTCCGGCGAATGCAGCATGAGTAGCATTCTCTGAGAAATCGGTTAATATGAGAATATTTTTCATGGTTCTTTATTTAAGGTTTGTTAATCCATTTTTGATGGGAATATTAGTAGTGGAGTTTTCTGATTTCCCAGAGCTTTTCGAACAAGGCTGTGCTGGAAGAGACGCACTAAAAACGAGTTTTGAACATGCACCATGGCCAGTATGGTACCGGCTTCGTCAGCTATAAAATTGTTAAGGCGCTTGATAACATCTTTGCCGTTAATAGCGTGATAATGCAGACCCGTATAATGAAGCTGGTCCAGATGATAACGGAAGCTTTGTTCCTTTTCATCACAAGTATGGCTACCCGGATCGCACACGTGAACGACCTCGATTTTGTAGTGAAACAATTTTGCAAGGCGGGCCATGTGGTGGATGGCCTTCAGATCGCTTTCGTCAAAATCAGTTGCGAATAAAATACGATGGATTTTACCGAGGTTAGTACCCATCGGGGTTATCAATACTGGTCGTGTTGAGTATTCAATCACGGCATTGGTATCTGCGCCAAATGCGATGTCGTCCGGCATATCGGAACGCGAACCCATTACGACCATTTCTACGTTCTTCTCACGGATCAA
>JAICXZ010000371.1 GCA_025934475.1 Mucilaginibacter sp.
CGTTAAATCTTTTCAATACACCGACACCACATCGCATAAAACTTTTCTGGTCTACGAAAACAAAAATTTTAAAAAATCTGACTCTGCACACAGATATCAGAAAATCTACGCCGACCAAACCCTTTATATTTCGGTAACCGACGATGACTTTGGTAGACTTTCATATGGCGTGCCACTTGACAGTTGCTGGATGTTTAAGGTTATGAACGGTCCTATATCGGTTTATGCTAAAAGCTTTTATTATCTGACTTTAGCCGCGAATGGAAATGAACAAGAGTTTGATAAAGGGGAAATTGTTGGAATCCAGCTAAACGATGGCCCTATTGTTCAACTCACGGATGATAATCTAAAAGGCATGCTTGGTCAGGATGCAGCCGCGCTTGAAAGTTTAGAAAAGAAAAAATACTATAAAGCTATAAAAAAATATAACCGCCATACCAAAACGGATAAAAAGGCAGACCCTGTTTCTGGGGAATAGCATTTATTATTTTTTCTACCATCGCATGCGATCATAGGAAAGTGCATCAAATAACCCGAAATCAATATCTTCGCACTTTCTGATATTGATTCATGTTAAATTCGAAACACATTTTTTTCGGTACATCTTTGCTGTGCCTTATGTCGATCGCGCAATTGGCTAAAGCACAATCAGCTGATACGACTACGCGGAAAATTTCTGCAGACACTGCTAAGCAAACTGTTAAGTTACTTGACACCGCCAAATACGATTCGCTGGTAATGAAACTTGCCAACGGCGATCATAGTGGTCGCTGGCCGGTTAAAAAAGCACCTCTGCCACTGCCGGGTGCCACGCTACCTTTTTATCGCGTAGTAGCTTACTACGGTAATATGTACTCCACAAACATGGGCGTGCTGGGGCAATATCCGCCAAAGATCATGCTTGAGAAGCTGCAGGCCGAAGTTAAAAGCTGGGAAGCGGCAGACCCTTCAACCCCCGTAAAACCCGCGTTGCATTATATCTGCGTAACGGCACAGGGCGAACCGGGCCGAAATGGCCTGCATAATCTTCGCATGCCTTTTAAACAGATAGACAGCGTGCTGCACATGGCGCAAAAGATCAATGCGCTGGTGTTTCTTGATTTCCAGGTTGGGTTTAGTAATGTGCAAACGGAGATCCCCAAAATTGAAAAATACCTTCAAATGCCTAATGTGAATGTGGGTATCGACCCTGAATTCTCCATGAAAGAAGGCAGCGTACCCGGCAAACGCATCGGCACATTTGATGCAGCCGACATAAACTTCGTTTCAAACTATATGGCAGGGATCGTAAAAAAATATAATCTGCCGCCAAAAATTTTAGTTGTACATCGTTTTACCAAAAGAATGGTAACCAACTACCAGGACATCAAACTGCACCCTGAGGTTCAGATGGTAATGGATATGGACGGTTGGGGCGGCCCGGATTTGAAGAAGGATTCGTATAAGTATTTTATCTCGCACGAACCGGTACAGTTCACCGGGTTCAAACTGTTCTACAAAAACGATATAAAAAATCCGCCAAAGCGGATGCTCACCAAGGCAGAAGTGCTGAAATTGCAGCCTGCACCGGTGTATATACAATATCAGTGATTTGTTAACTGGTTGACTTGTTAACTGGTAATTGGGCTAATCCAAGTTAACCAGTTAACAAATCACCAGTCAACTAATTATTTCCCCAACGCTTCCTGCTCCCGCAAACCTGCAATGTTGTTTTGATTATTGTACTGATCGGTTTTTTGGGCGAAATCTTCCAGGATACCGGCAATGGTATCCAGGTTATCAGAAACACGCTGGTGCATGTCGGGCAGGTCTTTTTCAAGGCGTTTATCGCCGAGGTCGATATTATCCACCTCAATCTTGGTTAATTTTTGTATGATGGCCTGCTGGCTGTTTTTCAAATCTTCAAGCTCGTGGACGATCTTTTCCATTAGCTCAAACTTTCTGATCTTATCCATAAAATTGCTCTGTTTCGTTTGTTAATCGAATAAAGTAACATATTAGTCAGTTTTTTTGTTTGGCATTTGCTTTTGGTATCAACAACTAATAACTTGGGTTATATGAAAAGCACACTAACCTTATTGCTTTTACTAGGCGGCATCCCTTTTATCAGCAACCTGCAGCAACCGCAGCAAAAAACCATCAACGAGCAACTTATCGAAGACTATCAAAACCAGCGCTACAACGATGCTGTGAGCCTCTTAAAAACCAATTACCCTGAGCCCATAACCGACATCAAAATACTTTCGAGTATGGCTTATGCTTCCCAAATGGCTGGTATGCTGCCTGATGCCGAGAAATATTACCAACGTATGTACGACCTGGACAGCAGTAATTACCATGTGCTGTTCAATCTCGGCAGCCTTAATATCCGGAAAGGCAACGACGAAAAGGCGAAAGGTTATTTTCAGAAGTTTTTGCAAAAAGACAGCACCAATTTTGTTGTCTATAAAAACCTGGCCGACATTAGCCTGAATGAAGGCGATGGCAAAACCACTACTAAATATCTTGAAAAAGCCAACAAACTGCGGCCGACCGATGCCGATGTAGCCTCTGAACTTAGTGGGTTTTATTCGGAGGCGAAGCGGTTTTCAGATGCAGAAACTGTACTGGATATCGCCATCGACGCTGATAAGGAAAACGTTTACCTGTTACAGAGTTTTGTGAAACTGAATTACGCCGAGTATAAGTTTAACGAAGTGACCGAGTACGGCGAAAAACTTTTCCAGTTAGGAGATAATGCCACTTTCGTCCGGAATAAAGTTGGCGAAGCATATTTTTATACTGGCAAATTTGAGTGCGGCATCGAAACGTTAATGGCGATACAACCAGCCATGCAAACAGAAGTCTCTTACTATTATATAGCCGAGTGCTACAAGGCATTGAAGAACCAAAGCAAGGCCATCGAATATTTCGACAAAGCTATTGAAGCTGGTCTTTCACCAAACATCGACAGCTATTATTCTGAGATTGGCGACAGTTATACCAAACTGAACATGGACCACAAAGCACTCGCATCTTATCAGAAAGCGTTGCAGTTTGACGAAAAGCCAATGACTTATTATTTGATGGCGGATATCTATGATACCAACCTCAAGAATAAACAGGGTGCTCTGAAATATTATAGAAAGTTTCTTGCATCCAATCCATCAGGAAAACAAGGTAAATATATTGCATACGCTAAAAGCAGGATCGAAACGCTTAGCCATTAACGCTGCATCAGTCGGGCAACATATTTGCCTATAATGTCGAACTCAAGATTTACAGTTGAACCTACCCTCACCTGCTGGAGGTTGGTATGCTCGTAGGTATATGGGATAATGGCAACTGAGAAGCTGTTGTTTTTGGAGTTGACAACCGTCAAGCTGATGCCATTAATGCAGATAGAGCCTTTTTCGACCGTGACATTGCCCGAAGCCGCATCATATTCGAAAGTGTATTCCCAACTGCCGTCTAGCGATTGAAACGCTGTACAAACAGCAGTTTGATCCACATGTCCCTGTACAATGTGTCCATCAAGCCGGGCGTTCATCTGCATGCAGCGCTCCAGGTTAACCAGGTCACCAACTTTGAGCTCATGCAGATTGGTCTTGTTTAGGGTCTCTTCAATGGCGGTTACCGTATGAGTTCCGTTTCCCAGGCCCACCACGGTAAGGCAAACGCCGTTATGTGCTACCGACTGATCGATCTTAAGCTCGGATGAAATATCAGATTTGACGGTAATATGCAAGTTGCCAAGCTCCATTTGAAGTTTGGTAATGGTTCCTAAAGTTTCGATGATGCCAGTGAACATAAAAAATTCTTTGTGCACTCTGTGAAAATCTTCGTGCACTCTGTGGTTAAATTAACCACAAAGATTGCAGAGGAGGTCGCTGAGACCGTACAGAGCAAGCCCAAAAGTAAGATAATATTCTACAGTGATTGTCGGTATTATTTAAAATTGCTGCGGATATCTGTACGCTTATTGCGCAGGTCGACACCGCCTTCTACAATGGATTTCAGATTAGCCAGGTAAAATGTCCAGCCGATTTGACATTGGATAAACAGGTTACGGGAGGGATCTGGATCAGGTTTGATGTTTTCTTGCGTCAGGTCAAGAATCGTAAGGCCATTGGCACTGCGAATATTGACGCTAACGATATTATCATCAGTAAAGGTGAACTTCAGAAAGTCGATGCTGTTTACTTCCAGTATCTCACCCCGTTCTACCGTGGTGTCGTCGAAACCATGCCAGTACCACTCGTATGTATCCTCTTTCAGAATAAACTCCTCAGGTTCGCGCTGACGGCCAGTAATCGTATAAAAATTGGCCTTACGCAGAAACCAGCTTTCGAGTCCTGCAGGAGTTGTCCAGGCATTGTAAATAGTATGTGCGTCGACGTTAAAATCTGCGCTGATGGTAAATTTGCTCCAATCGTATTCGGCCATGTTTTAAGGTATGATCTTTTGTAAAAATAATAATTTAAGAACTCGTATTTGTTAACTTGGTTTTAATTCTGAGAGATGGGCTCAAACTGAAAAAAGTCAAATATGATCAAGCAAAGCGCAGGCGTATTATTATATCGTAAAGTTGAAG
>JAICXZ010000033.1 GCA_025934475.1 Mucilaginibacter sp.
ATGGAAGATATATAAAAACCTGGAGAGTAAGCGTGTGGTAAATTTCGATGCCTTTTCCTTCCCCGACCAACTTGAAATAAAGCACGCCGCAACTGCCTCACCTACACCAAATGAAGTTGTAAGCATAGATCATACACTTTCCGACATCATCCAGGAAAATCTTGCCGGCGAAATGAATTACCTCGCTATTTGTGTTGATGAAAATAACCAGGTGGTTAAATATTACGGCGACACGGTGAAATATTTGTTGCCCAAGCATTTTAATCTGAACCTGCCTGCCCTTTTACCAAAACCGCTGGCTATGGCGTTTAATACCCTCAGCCATAAAGCACTGCAAACCGGCGAACGGGCTGCTTTCAGCGGTATAAAAGTTAAGCGACCCGGAGCTATTATCATGGCAAACATGTCGGTAACGCCTATGTCGCGTAAAAAAGATAGCGGTAAATTGCTATTGGTTACGCTGAGTGAAGATAACTCAAATGACATAGCGTCCGAAGCATTTGATGAACATTTGAACCTTAATCAGTACACTTTAAACCTTGAAGAAGAGATAAAAGAACTAAAGCTCAAATTACATACATATTACGAGCAACATGACGCCTTAAATGAAAACATGCAATCCTTTAATGAGGAACTGCTCTCCGCTAATGAGGAGATGCAGAGCACCAATGAAGAAATGCAATCGGTGAATGAAGAACTGGATACGATCAATTCGGATTATCAGCTGAAAAACAAAGAACTGCTGGAGTTGAACGATGACCTGAATAACTATTTCAGGAGTAATGTTAACGGCCAGTTGTTTATTAACAGTGACCTGCGATTAATGAAGTTCTCTCCCGGTACAGTAAAACAGATCAACTTGTTGGAAAGCGATATTGGCAGGCCGCTGAGTAATATATCAACCAATATTAAATTTGAAACCATATTAGAGGACATTAAACAGGTACTTGAAAAAGGTGAAATTATAACCAAGGAAATAGAAACCAATAACGGCAAATGGTACCAGATTATGACAATGCCATATGTACAACAGGCGGATAATAAAAACACCGGGGCCATTATTACTTTTAACGATATCACAGCATTAAAAAAAGTGCAGAAAGAACTTGATCAGAAAAATAAAAGCTTATTGCGTATCAATGCCGATCTGGACCATTTTATTCATGCTGCTTCTCACGATCTTCTATCGCCGCTATCAAGTATCGAAACCAGCATCAACGTCATGAATCGAATGCCAGTTTCGCAACCTAAGCTGATCGAATTTTTAAATTTGATCAATGTATCGATACGGAAATACCGGGAACTGATAACGGACATTGCTAAAATAGCAAGGATAGAAGGGGATATGATGGTTATGGAAATGGTAAATGTAGACAATATTCTGAATAATATTGAATGGAGCCTGGAAGATAAGATTAAGGAATCTGGGGCAACCATTTTACGTGATCTTGAAGTTGAATCGATACTGTTTTCGAAAAAAAATCTGCGAAGCATCATTTATAACCTGGTATCAAATGCCATCAAATTTAAAGGCGAGGAAAAGCCTCTTATTTATGTAAAAACAATGGTTAATGATGATTTCACAGCTTTGTCTGTTCAGGATAACGGAATAGGGATACCTAAAAAAAGCATAAATAAAATTTTTGAAATGTATGGGCGTTTAAACCAGAAAGCTGAAGGCCAGGGAATCGGCCTCTATTTAACCCAAAAAATTGTAAACGCTGCAAATGGAAAACTGGAAGTGGAAAGCGAACCCGGCAAGGGCAGTAAGTTCACTATTTATTTTAAAACCATAAATGAAATATGATCTAAAAACATACTTTTATGTTATTACATTATATATTTCTTCAAAAATTTTGAGAGGATGCAACTTCTACTATTTTTTGCTCGTGCCAGTATTTTTAAATTCTGATGACGAAAAGATGTTTTATCAAAAAGACTTCATAAACTAATCCGAAGTTTTTTTTATAAAAATTATTCTTGAAGATTTTTCACACTATCGTAACAGTCTGTGAAAACTTCCGGTTCTCCCAAAGTTTATATTACGAACGCGTTTATTGACGATGTAAAAAATGCATGTTTTGATGATGGTGTATTTTAGGCGTTCACCGTTTAACCGTTACATCATTTGTTAAAGAAAAAAAAATTAAATTTTCGCATTAGCAGTTATGGAGCCCACATTCCCAATTATTGCAATCCTATGCGCACTCCAACCCATTTTCACCATGTAAGCGACCAAGAGCGCTTAGCCGGGTAAAATGTCAAGGCCGGGCGGGGCGTGCATTCTAACAGGCCTTTTTGGGAGACCATCTGGTCTTTAACCGGCATGACGGCTACTAGCTACTTCACCTGATCAATAAGCTCAGTACGCAATTATCCGGTGTTCTACTATCATGAAAAATTGAAGAAATGCTCATTTTTCTGCCCGAGAAAAATTTAACGCACATTCAGGCCAGAGAATGGGTAATTCGAAATTGGCATAATGCAATGAAAATGAAATAGTTAACCACAGAAACCATGTCATTAAAAAGCTTTCCTATAATACTGTTATTTCCGAAGCAATCCCGTCGGGTGCTGAGCCGTTATCGTTCTCAGAAAGCATATCTTTGAAATAATCTTCAAATTCCTGTAGAAAGCCTGTATTCTGCCGGCACGAAGTAAAAAGCCTTTCGATATGGCTGGTGGAAAGAACTCCTGAAAGAGCCAGCCTGACAATTGACGGACTATCGGCAACCCAGGCAGCATTTATATAATGATCTTTTAAAAAAGAAATAAAGATGTCCGCCTTATGCGCATCGGGAATATTAAAAAGCGCCTGACTGAGCAATTTCAGTTCGCCTGAAACAAGCGGATATTCAGCCACCTTAAAATGCTGCGGATCGGTTACATTATAGGAACTATAGGTCATTTCTAATTATTTATGAGATTTTAAATTGGCAGGAAAACTGTTCACTTTAAACGCCCGAACTCGCATACCGGGAATATTTTAGGGGTAACTTTGGTAGCCGTAAACGTCGGCGTCGCGGCCATGAGTAAGTTACATTTTAAATGCCATAGTAGGAAATAATTACGAATAATTAATTCGGCATTTTAATTATAGTGTACTGCTTTCGCCGGATGATAAACAAATCCACTGGGTAAACGTATTTACTAAAACAAATGCAAGAGTTTGAAGGGATCATTTTTGTTATTACTATATTAGTCGTTCTTTCGGCAGTGTCCAGGCGAATTAGGTTACCTTACCCGGTAATGATGGTAACAGCCGGACTTGCTGTCGGCTTTATACCGACACTGCCCGATCTTAGTTTAAATCCCGATGCAATATTTTCGGTTTTTCTGCCTCCATTGCTATTTGAATCGGCGCTGAAAACATCATGGAACGAATTCAGGGCCGCAATAAAACCAATCACCGCTCTGGCCGTTAGTTTGGTATTCATAACCACGATATCTGTTGCGATAGCTGCCAAATGGCTTATACCGGGATTTTCATGGCCGCTGGCTTTTGTACTGGGGGCTATCGTTTCTCCCCCGGATGCTGTGGCGGCTACAGGCATTACCCGGGGATTAGGACTGGGTAAACAAGTAACAACTATACTGGAAGGGGAAAGTCTTATTAACGATGCTGCTGCGTTGATCACTTATCGCTATGCGGTTATTGCTATAGCTACCGGCACATTTATTTTCTGGCAGGCCGGGCTTGACTTTATTATACTATTCGCCGGCGGAATAACTGCCGGAATTATTAGCGGTATGCTGTTTGCAGCTATTCACAAAAGAATTAAGAATAATGCCATCGTCAATACAAGTCTGAACTTATTAATACCTTTCATATCCTATTTAGCGGCAGAGCGGCTCCAAGTCTCCGGTGTTTTGGCGGTTGTAGCGGCAGGTTTGGTTATTGCTCACCAAGCGCCGGAAATATTTAACTATGATACCCGGTTGCGTACAAGGGCTGTTTGGGATACAATCATTTTCCTGTTAAACGGATTTATTTTTATTCTTATGGGGATGCAGTTGCCTGCTATATTGAAAAGCCTGAACGGATACACCGTATTGCAACTGGTCGGTTATGGTATCGCTATCAGTAGCGTGACCATAATTATACGTATTATCTGGGTATTCGCCGGCGTGTCTGCTCAAAAGTTACTAACGAAGTGGTCATCAGGTAGCGAGGAAAATACTGGTCCTGACCTCTGGAAAAATGTGCTGATAATCGCCTGGACAGGTACACGTGGAGTGGTATCTCTTGCAACGGCGCTGGCGTTACCGCTGGTTCTTTATAATGGGAAACTTCTTGCAGAAAGACCGTTGATCATCTTCCTGGCTTTCATGGTTATTTTTGCTACATTTATTATTCAGGGAATGTCCTTGCCGTTGCTGATAAAGTTATTGAAAATTCGAAAAGATAGTAACGTCAGTAGGGAAGAAAAAGAGCTGCAACTTGTCATGACCGAACGCATTATTGCATTTATAACGAACGATCTTCAGTTAGTCATAAGTGATAAGATCAGGGAAGATATTATTACACAATACGAATCATTTGCAAAAAAGCTGGAATACGATATTGCCCACCCGGCAACGAGCAATTTATCTTCGGCGGACCTGTTGAGAGAACCTGTGAACCAGCTTTTGTCGGCACAAATAGAAATAGTGATGTTTCGCAGACAGCTTTTATTACAATTTCACAAAGAGGCCATATTTTCTGATGACGTCATCAGAAAATATGAGAGAGATATGGATATGGAAGAAATGAACAGAAACAAATAACTATAGATCTGTCAGAATTGATTGTAGTATTTTTCTATCCCTTTTTTAATGTCCCTGAGAATTGAAGGAGGCAACGCATTCCCGGAAACTTGCAGCCAGATGCATTTCGCGTTTTGCGAAAGTACGGCTATGTTAATACTGTTAAACCAAATTTCATATAGCCCCATGTTTAAGATCACTTCGCAATAAACCAATTTATCTTTGATCTGCAATCCGAAACCGAACGCAGAAGCAAGCGCTTTTTGATGCGGAATAATTAGGGTTCCCAAAAAAGCCCTGATATCCTTTTTTTCTGATTGGTCAAAATTATCGAAACCATTCAGGATACAGTGATCATCTGAAAAGATTACGTTGCCTATAAATGTTTCACCCTCAAAAAGTAAATGCTTGCCGGTATTGATAAACTGCTGTTTATAAAACGCCAGTATTGTCTCCACCTGGATGTACCGTTCTATATCATCTTTTTGAAGTAAAAATCCTGTTCGGTAGACCATTATTTGATTGTGAGCCGTTCTTCGGTATAGAAGTACGATTACTACCTCAACACATTCAAGTTCATTTTGTTAGGGGCTTTCAGAACCCATCCGGTCATTCCTGCGTCACAAATAACAGATGATCTTGAGTATTCAAAAAACAATTACCGTCAAAATCAGTTCGAATATTTTGCCGATCTGGACAGAGTAAGAATGTCATCGTATTTGCCTATTATTTAAATAGTTTCGCAATTGTGCTGGTTTCCTGATTATTATACATACCTTGCCTCCTTATTAAAATAATAAATATGCAAAAAGAAGGAACTGTGAAATTTTTTAACAACCAAAAAGGTTTTGGCTTTATTTCACAGAATGACAACAGGAGCGAAATTTTCGTTCACGCTACCGGACTTATTGATGAGATCCATGACAATGATCTGGTAAGTTATGAGGTAGAAGAAGGCCGCAAGGGCCTTAATGCGATCAATGTAAAAGTAATATAAAAATCACGATACAATTTTCGTAGGCACCTGTCGTTAACGTCAGGTGCCTTTTTGTTTATAACCTTTATACCTATAAATAAAATGGGAAATACAAGGAAATCAATCATAATTGGTAGCGGCAGCTATCTGCCTACACGCACCATCACAAATAAAGACTTTATGGGGTCACATTTTTTTAACCAAGATGGCACAGTATTGGAAAAAACTAATGAGGAAAGAATTCGGCAATTTGAACAAATCACAGGGATCAGGGAACGGAGGTATGTTACCGATGACCTTGTTACTTCTGATATTGCTACCTTGGCTGCGACGAGTGCCCTTGAATCTGCACAAATTGACTGCGAATCACTGGATTATATAATTGTTGCGCATAACTTCGGTGATATAAGAGCTGATAATCCGCGGAGCGAGTTTGTGCCGTCTCTTGCATCACGAGTAAAATATAACCTTGAAATCTCCAATTCCCGGACAATCGCTTATGACTTGCCATTTGGATGCGCAGGGTGGTTACAGGGAGTGATACAGGCAGATTTTTATCTCAGGAGCGGAAATGCTCACAGAATAATGGTGATAGGTGCAGAAACACTTTCCCGTATATGTGACCCCCATGATCGCGACAGTATGATTTATGCAGACGGCGCAGGGGCTGTGATCCTGGAAGCTATGGAAAGTGCAGAACCTGTGGGTATCCTTGCGCATGTTACCCGGTCATATAGCCATGAGCTTGCGTATGTATTAAAGATGGAAAAATCATCCAATCCTGCCTATGGTAATAACCGTCTTTTTTTAAAAATGCAGGGGCGGAAATTATATGAACATGCGCTGAAATATGTCCCGGTTGCGATTAAAGAGTCAATTGCAATGGCAGGATTATCAATTGCTAATATTGATAAAATGCTGATCCACCAGGCAAATAATAAAATGGATGAGGCTATTCTGAAACAATTATATGAACTCTACGGGATTAAGTCGATTCCTGACAATATGATGCCGATGACCATTTCCTGGCTGGGCAATAGTTCTGTGGCAACGTTGCCTACGCTATACGACCTCTTTTCAAAAGGTAAGATAGAAAATTATAATATTACGAACGACCGCATTCTGGCATTTGTTGCTGTAGGTGCCGGTGTTAATATTAATTCGCTAATTTATAGAATACCCTAAAAGCATGAGGATGCTTACTCACTGAGGTTTAAAGGGTAAGTGCGACCAATTTACCCAAATCATTACCATCGGTAGCCTGATAGCGACAGAAAAAAGACTAAAAGTTGCAAGTGGCTTTAACAAATGTATAGACTGTCTTAAAACAACATCAAAAGTCGGAAAAAGCATAAAACTTAGCCCGTTGACCCCTTTCCTATAAACTAAAATAAATTTTTGCCGTTAAAGGAAAGTATGTTTTTCCACCGGCTACAACATTTCAGTCCCTATTCCGGCCATCTTTATGATGCCCTGAAAGTCCCTTTTATTAAAAAGCGTGACGGGGTATTTGGCCGTTCTGATAGCCGCTTTGACCTGATGGACAGGGAGGGTTATTTTCCTTTCCGGGAACTGATAAGAGATGGCCAAGTTTATTTTATCAGTGATGAAGATTTGTTAGACTTTTTGAAGATCACGGAAGACACTTTAGATCGCTATGAAGTTGACTACTGGCCGGGATGGAACATTGATTTTAAAGAGCAACTGGCAAAGCGGTTTACGGAGGGCTATGAACAAGGCAAAAGCGATTTTGAACAGAATTTAGGTATCAGCTATGCGGCACTACCGCATGAGCAGCAATTACCGTATCTACGTGCCTTTTGCCTTTACTGCCTTGATTTTCTTTTTTTTGAAGGCGACCTGGTTGACACGCTTTTTTATAACTTAGGTTACCTGCAAGCCAGTCTATACCGGGGATTTGTGGAGATCAACCATTTGTTGGCACTATCGCCGGATGGAAACGCCGCTATTGGATTGCATTTTGAGAGTTATAACAAGGGGCGCGAACTTGCAGGCAAGGACGAACCAATCGCACCGCAAGAGCAGCCAACAATCAACGAAAAAACCGACACCACGCGTATTGAATTGCTTTGTGATATTTCCGAGATAAAAAAAGTGTGGTCGGTTCTTACTGAACCGATTAAAACAAAGAACGGCACAGAGGCCGCCGTATTCAGCAAAACCGACCTGCAAAAATTTTTAGGTACGGTCTTTTCGTCCGGCGCTTTTCCCGACAGCCTTAAAATGGCTGATTATACAGCGGTCAAAATCACATCACGCGGCGATATGCGCAACGTACTCAATGCGTTGATGTATGCTACCTACAATATCAACCGCGAATTTAACCGCAGGGCTAAACTTATCCAATATGTAATCATCCTTAAAAAATACTTTGCTGTTTTCGCAGGCTCCGGCACCGAGAGCATTAAAAGCGTTATCGCCACCCACGCCCCTAAGGGTCTCGACATACTTAAAGACAGCGTTACCGATAATCCCCATATCGAAGAAATGCTGCAAATCCTTAAAAAACATAAATTATTACATTAATGTCATTGCGATTTTAAGGGGTTTTGTACTATTCCTTTGTATCCATCAAACGCGAAATGTATGGATACAAAACCAAAAATTCTATTTACTTCCTTTTCAGAAAATGAGCTAAGCAAGCTCATGGAAGCATCCGTCCGTAAAGCATTGGAGACGGACAAAAGGCCGCCGGAGCAGGACGTACTGCTTACGACCCGGCAGGCATCGGCATTGATATGCTATAAGCCGTCAACCATTTACGGACTGGCCAAAGAGAACAAAATCCCCCACGTAAAAGCGCGGGGTAAACTCCTGTTCTCCCGTAATGCGCTGCTTGAATGGATAGCAGACGCAAATCTTAATTTTTCCACACCATTAAATTCAAACCCAAGCAAGGAGGCGACCGCATGAATTTCGAGTTAATCACATTACAAGACCTGAACAATTTAAAGAACGAACTATTAGGCGAGATCAGGGGCATCAAGAAAATGATACAGCCGGGAGGCATCGAACCGAAGCAATGGCTGAAAAGTTACGAGGTCAGGAAGCTGCTTAAAATATCGCCCGGTACGCTGCAAAACTTGCGTATCAACGGCACACTTCGGTACACCAAAATAGGCGGCCTGCTCTATTACAAGTACGAGGACATCATGAACCTATTGGAACAAAACAGCAAGTAAAAACCATCGACAAATGAACTATCGGTATAACTGTATATACGGTAAGCCCATCCTATGGGCGAAGAAGAAGCAAGTTTGTGTTTTTGGTACCCAAAAACTCCGTCCGCGCCTTCGGCGGGTCGGCAAACTTGCTTTTTGCTCCCGATGGTCGCAAAAAGATTTAAGGAAGTTCAGGCTTTTTAAAGACAGGATTTAAGTATGTCACAGGAACTAAAAGTAGCGATTAAACAGGAAACTGATAAGCCCAAACATAAGGGCGGCAGACCCAAGAGCAGGGTCAGGCGCGAAACGCATGTAAAGGTAAGGCTAACCGCCACCGAACATTTTATGATCAGTACAAAAGCCAGAGAAGCAGGGATGCGGGTAAGCGACTGGATAAGGGCAGCCGCTAAATCCGCGCGGGTAGTCGCCCGGCTAAAGCCGGAAGATTTACAGTTGATGCGGATGCTTTCAGGATTAGCCAATAACCTGAACCAATTAACGAAGCTTGCGCACCGGGACGGCATCCTAAGTATTGCCCGGAAAGCCGACAGCACCCTAACCGAGATTTTTGATGCCCTGAAATATTTCAACAGCCATGATCGCCAAGATACCTAAGCCCGGCAAAAGTTTCGGCGGCTGCATCCAGTACAACGTACTGAAAAAGGATGCAGCCATATTGTACGCGGACGGTGTACGCACCGGGCAGATTGCGCACACCATTGAGGATTTTAACGCGCAGCGTAAAATGAGCCCCGGCTTAGGTCAGGCGGTCGGCCATATTGCGTTAAGCTGGAGCCCGAACGATAAGGACAAGTTAACCGATGAAAAAATGGTCAGTATCGCCCAGGCATATTTGTTACGCATGAAGATACAGGACACGCAGGTTTTAATGGTACGCCATAAAGACCGGGAGCATCCGCATGTGCACATTATTTATAACCGGGTCAACCATAACGGTAAAACCATAGCCGATAACTTTCAACGGCAAAAGAGCATCAAGATTTGTAAGTCGCTCACCTTGCAGCATGGCCTGTTTATCGCGCAGGATAAGCAGAACGTTAACCGTCAGCAGCTAAAGGGAATAGATAAGGTAAAGTATGAATTACACGATACCATTAAGGCGGTCAGCCAAAAGGTGTACTGTATGAATGAACTAAAGCAGGAGTTAGCGAAGCAAGGCATTGGTATGCTGTATAAATACAAAAGCGGTACGCTTGAAATACAAGGTATCAGCTTTAGTAAGGGTGAGTTCAAATTTAAAGGGTCAGAATTAGACCGCAGTTTAAGCTATGGCAGGTTAAGCAAGCAGATTGAGCAGCAAGCCGAGCAGAAACACGCTAAGGCGTTGGAACCATCGTTGGCAGACCAATTACGGGCAGCAATCAATAAGGATACCGGCAAAGAGCAATCCGGTCAGCAGCACAGCTTTATACCAGTAGGTTTTATACCTGTAATTACACCCGAACCTGAACCGCCCAGGAGAAAGAAAAAGAAAGGTCAGGGTCAGGACAACGATCAGGAACAAAGTCATGGCATGCACTGGTAAAATTTAAATTATAAAACATTATACAATGGAAAATAAAGAAAAGACCGTCGATGATGAAATTATCGACCAATTGGTAAAACGGGTAACAGAGATGGAAAAAAAGGCGGAGAAAATACCCGACTATACGCCCCATTTCGAGGCATTAAAGGAAATTTTTAAAGTGTTTTTAGTCAGGTACAATAAAGAGAGTGCCGAGCAAATAGCCGCCATCGGGCAAATGAACATTGCTTATCCCGCCGAACAAATCCAAAAGCAGCAGACGGAAATGCGCGGCATTTTAGATGCCATTAAACAAGCCTTGCCCATCAAGGTCAAGAACTCCTTAGATTTTAAGTCCAAAGGGGTGCTTATAGCGTTGGCCGCCATATTTATTTATCTCACAATGTCTACGGTTTTAAATATTTACCTATGGAAAGAGAATACTCATTTGGAAGCCATTGAAGTAAAATACCGGATGATAAAGCAGGTCGCTCCCGAAATAGGTTTATGGGCTGATACCACGTATTTAAATAATCCCGGCCTTGCGGAAAAGATGGTGACAAAGTTTGAAAGTGAGGAAGAAGCGCAAAAAACCAAGAACGATCTAAAAAGGAAGGGTGATAAGTCTAACGAAAGAATTGTTGGAAAAAACAAAACTCGGTAAAAAGGAAAAAAGAGGGTGGCCCTCTTTTTTCCCTACCATCTTAAACAGCCGAATGAAAGCAAATCACAACGCGCGAAGCGCGTTGTGATTTGCTTTCATTCTTTGAACAACTGATATTTGGAACAACGGCCACCATAGCCGTAAAAATACTCTACTTCGAATAAACGTTAAGGACGTATGAAATGAGCCAAATTATCCACTTTTAAGAGGGAAAATTAGGGTTTGCAGTTGCGGCAAGCGGCTCCATTCTTACACCGCCAGCCTCACCGCAATGCAAACCGCGATTGCCGTTTGCATCTGCCCCTCATTCACCATAACCGCGAAGGTAGCCCACGCCGGGATAAAATGTCAAGGGTATACGGAGCGAGCCGGGTTGTCCGCTTTTCAGCGGCTGGCTCGCCCTTGACATTTTACCCGGCTAAGCGCTTTAGTTGCTTACATGGTGATTAAGGGACTGTCGTTCTTTAGACCAAAAGACGAACAGCAGGGCGAACAAATAGGCTTTTTTATATTAAAAAGATTTGTTATATTTGTATAACAAGTTCATTTACTATCTGTTACGAGTGCTTTAGTGATATAAAGTCAACTAAATGAAGTCTAATAAAATGAGACCCATTCGGTTACCATTTTCACAGCTTAACTTGATAACTATATTATAATCAACGTATTAAGGAGCAAGATAATCATCCCGCCATCCCGACAAACAATCAGGCCCTGTCCGTTAAAAACGGGTGGGGCTTTTTTTTTTGCGTCGCCCGTTCAAATATCTCACTTGAACCTGAAATCTTCTCAGCTTCCTGCTAACGTATTTGTAAGCGGACGCTCATACGGGCTGAACCGGCAGGGGAAAACCAAAGTCCTCTTTCCGCTGTTATCCGTGTATGAACCCGATCCCGTTTACCGTTCGCGAAGGAGACACTGAATACCAGTTTGAAG
>JAICXZ010000631.1 GCA_025934475.1 Mucilaginibacter sp.
ATACCGATACCACGGGAGCGCTCAGTTTAATACGAGGATCAAGCGCGGTCATCAATACCGTATGGCTGCCACCGCCTGAACCGCCGCTGATGCCAACCCGTTGCGGATCGGTTTCTTTAAGGCTTAGCACGTAATCCAAAATGCGGATAGCGCCTAACGTTTGCACCACTTGTGCAATGCTGGTGCGGTGATCTTCCGACTTAAATTGCAGCAGCGATTCACCCCAGGCAAAAAGGTCGTAGCTGTAGGCCATGCAGCCCATGCGGGCAAGCGTTGCACAGCGTATCTGGCAATCCGGACGATAACGCTGTTGTGCCCAATGTCCATCGGGGCTCAGCATAACCGGTATCTTACCCCTGGTATGGAAGGGTTTATAAAGTGATCCGTTGATATATAATCCCGGTAAAATCTCGATAGCGATATTTTGCACCGAGTATCCATTATAAACCCTTGGGGCTGTGATGATGGGCTTGCTATCAGGCTTAGCAGGCAACGGGTACAGATCCAGCGCTTTGTATAAAGCTATACGAAGCGAGTCCTTTCTTTTTTCCCAACCTGGCACATCATGATAAAGTTTGGCTATGCTGTCAAGCTTTGCCCAGCCATCCTGCTCCGACCAAACATTGTACTCATATTCCTTCAGCTTGTAGGTATTGGGGCCGGTTTTGTTCACCTTCAAGTCTAATGGTGCAAGCACATTGGCAAGTGTTTCGTCAACGGTATTTCGGAAGCGCCAGTCGGCATACGTTACCTCCCGACCTTTTACCTGGTCGTCCGTAAACTTGATCTTTACATGAAACCTCGCTTCAATCTCCTCAAGCGTCGCCTTCAATGTTTTTTTGAACTGGTGATCGGTATCCTGCTGGGCTAACAGGAGTCCGGGCAGTAATAATAGCAGTCCGGCCAAAACATATGTCTTATAATTCTTCATCGTCTTCTCCTGGTCATTCATCGGTCTTGGTAACTACCGGTGCTGTATAGCCGGACATCGCCGGCCACTGACCGTCTTTTATTTCCTTTAATTCAAGTTTATTGGGGTCAATCACCACATGCTTAATCCGCTGCCTGCGCCAGGTATAAACGATATGAACTTTGCCATCCGCAGTCTGAATTACCGATGGATAAGAATATTGGCTGATGGGTGAATCTTCGAGAATAGCCGCCGCGTACCAGGTTTTCCCGTCTTTGGATATGGCGACATTCAGTGGTGTGCGTGCACCTTTTGCCTTGCCGTCCGGAGGCAATACATGATTATAAACCAGTAACTGGCGACCATCCTTCAGTGTCACGCCATCAATACCCGAATTGTTATTGGGGAGTGTTGTCTTCTCCAGCGGCGACCAGGTTTTTCCGTTATCTGACGACCATGTTTGTAGTATAGCCCGGTTCTGGCTGCGACAAAGCGCCTGCAATCTGCCGCCTTTATAAGATAGTATTGTCGGCTGAAGGGCTTTCACAGTCTTACCATCGCCAAGTGAATTGGTCTTTTGCCAGGTTTTTCCTTTATCAAATGATAATTCAAAATGCACTTTTGCACCGCCGTCTTCTGTACCTGAAGGAGATAATATTTCGCCGTTAGCCAATGTTATCGGTTTGTTTTTAACCGGACCGAGAACGCCCTCAGGTAATGCCTGCTGCTCCGACCAACTGATGCCACCATTCTTCGACGATCTCACATACCCTTTCCACTTAGCCGGACTAGGGCCTATTTTATAAAACAGCAATAGATCGGCGCCCGGTACCTGGTAAAGTACCGGGTTCCAGCAGGCGTAGCGTAAAGAGTCGTTTTGAATGCCGTTGGCTACGTTGACGCCTTCGGTCCATTTGCCATTTACATAACGGCTCACCCAGATACACACATCCGGATTGCGTTCCTTGGTTCCACCGAACCAGGCTGCTACAAGTCCACGGCTTGTTTCAGCAATGGTCGCAGCGTGACATTCCGGATAAGGCGCTTTTTCAAAAATGAACTCATCGGTTATAATGCCGTGCTGCCACGGTTTCAATTGTGCCCTGCTGCTCATCGTTAACCCGAGGAACAAAATCGCGGCTATATAAAAACTCTTCTTATACATATCTCTCAATAATTTATTTTGAAGTCGTAACTACCTGAACCAATCACAACTTTGGTTTCGTCCTTTTCCATTCCGGCATACTTGATTTCTTTTTCAGTTGTCAGTGACATACTTCCGTCCTTAACCTGCTTCAATGTTTTTGTTGGCAGATAAACTGTCGCAGTCGTATTGGGTGGAATTGTCACCATCCATTCAAATTGGCCGGTTCCTTTTTTCCAACTGCTTTTCACCTCGCCATAGGGGGTGTCATAAGAGGATTTTACACTATCCAGCCCTTTAATATTTGCCGGTTTCATAATGATGGTTTTGAATCCCGGATCACTGGCTTTAATTCCGGCCAGGTCCTGGTAAAACCATGCGATCAGGTCACCTAATAGCATGACGTGATTACGGGAGTTCATTTGGGGTGCGGCGGTATCGCCGTTCCAGAGTTCCCAAATAGTGGTGGCTCCTTGCTTTACCATGTAACCCCAGCTTGGATAGTCGCTGTTATTGGCTATTCGGAAAGCAATATCCGGCCGGCCGTAATCAGTCAGTCCGCGCATCAGCCATTGCGTGCCGATAACGCCGGTGCTTATATGCCCATTTTCAACAGTGAGTATTTTGCTCACGATATTATTGAACACCTGCTTTTCATATTTCATCGGCACCATTCCAAAATATAAAGGCAGCAGGTTGGCGGTTACAGTATTGTTGCTGTATTGGGCTGTGTTGGTATTCAGAAACTTTTGATTAAAGGCGTCTTTTGCTGCTTTTGCCATAACCGCAAAACTTTGCTGATCGGCCGTTTTATTAAGTATTCCGGCAAAACGCTGCATTAGAAACAACATTTGATAATAGTAGGCCGTCGCTATGAGTGTGCCATCAGTAAGTCGCGAAGTATCTTTGGCGTGGATCAGCTCGGGAGATTCGGGCGGGACGCACCAGTCGCCGTACTTGTCTTTGGTCATCAGGCCTTTTTTCAGGTATTTCTGGCGCATATGGCTCATCCATTTCTTCATGGAAGCATAGTGCTTTTCGATCGGCGTTTTA
>JAICXZ010000237.1 GCA_025934475.1 Mucilaginibacter sp.
AAATCATGGGAAAAACTACTAAATATATCCTGATCATACTTGGGGCAATTGTAGTACTGCTAATGGTGCTGAAAATAACCGGCGTCATTGGCAAACAACAAAAAACGCAAGTGGCTACCGAAAAAGCTGCCGACAAGACGATCAACGAAATTGTATCTGCCAGCGGCAAGATCAAGGCCCACGTTGAGGTAAAGATCAGCCCCGAAGTATCAGGCGAGGTGGTTGAATTGCCTGTACATGAGGGCGACATGGTTAAGAAAGGACAGCTGCTTTGTAAGGTTAGGCCGGATATCCTGAAATCGGAGTTTGATCGTACCGAAGCAGCTTACAATACACAAAAAGCGGCTGTTGAAAATGCCAACCAGATGCTTGCACAATCGCAGGCCACTTATGATAACCAGGCTTCTATCTATAATCGCGATAAAGTGCTTTATGATAAAAAAGTACTTACTGCCGCTGAATTTGAGGCTGCCAGAGCCAGCTACATGGGCGCAAAAGCATCGCTGGAAGCTTCCAAGCAAAACCTTATAGGTGCAAAATACGGTTTGGCTCAGTCTGAAGCATCAGTTAAAGAAGCAAATGGCAACCTGGTAAAAACCACTATTTATTCGCCTGTTGACGGTGTGATATCAAAGCTTTCGATCCAAAAAGGTGAACGCGTATTAGGTACGCAGCAATTTGCCGGTACCGAGATTATGACCATCTCCGATTTGAACCAACTGGATGCCACAGTAGATGTGAACGAAAACGACATCAACCGTATAAAATTGGGCGATTCGGCTAAAGTTCAGGTAGATGCTTTTACCAATAAATTATTCGCAGGAACGGTAATCGAAATAGGCAGTGCAGCCAATGTAGTAGGCAACACGGCCGACCAGGTAACCAACTTTACTGTGAAGGTGAGAATAGATCCAAAATCATATGAAGGTTTGCTGAACAAATCCGCTGCTAATGTTTCGCCTTTCCGGCCGGGATTAACCGCAACCGTTGATATCAACACCAACCACGCTAAGGGGCTGGCTGTGCCAATCCAGGCAGTTACTACCCGCGAGGACAAAAAACCGGATAATGGTGCACCCAAAACCGACAACTCATCTTCAAGTGATGATAACAAGCAAAAGTCGGCATCTGCTTCTATCACCAAAGAATATGTGTTTGTTTACAGCGCCGGTAAAGTAAAGCAGGTGCAGGTAACCACCGGAATCCAGGATGATAGCTATATCCAGATACTTTCGGGGGTAAAAGATGGAGATGAAGTTGTTTCAGCTCCATACCAGGCTATATCCAAAACGCTTGCAGATAAAATGGATGTTGAGAAAGTGGACAAAAGCAAGCTGTTTAATGCCAATGGACAGTAACGAAAATTATTGATTTACTGAATTATTGAATAGGTGAGTTGTCAATAGTGAGTGAATCAATGACTTAATGACGAATGACCCAATGACCAAATAAGTTTACATTAATCGTTTCTAAATACAAATCGAAAAGGGGCCCGTGCAATGCATGGGCTCTTTTATTTTGCGACTATCTGTCCGCCTTGTTACATCGCACCCCATACTCAGATCCGGACGGACAACCAATGATTCAATAGTGAATAGTCAATGGTAAGTGGCAAATGAGTCAATGACCTAATGACTAATGCCCCAATGACCAATCAGTGGAATCGTAAAATTTATACATTTGCACATCCGCATATTTGCACATCTGCACATTCGCACATTTGCATATCTGCACATCTAAACAATGATCGGGCAACGAAACAGGATATTGGTCGTAGGCGGGGGCAGCTGGGCGACTGCGAATATTAAAATGCTCTGCGATAATCCCATCGAAAAGGAAATTTTCTGGTGGATGCGAAACGAACAGGCGGCTGCGCATGTGCAGCAGTTCGGGCATAACCCCAATTACCTGAGCTCGGTCGAGATCAAGGTTCCCGCAAAAAATATTTCCACCAATCTCAAAGAGCTTCTTGATAAAGCCGACATCGTATTACTCAACGTTCCTGCTGCATTTTTAAAAGAAGCCCTGGATGGAATAACTCCTGCTGATTTCGAAGGCAAAAAGGTTGTCTCTGCCATTAAAGGCATAGTACCGGATGAGAATCTGATCATCGGCGAATTCATCAATCAGCATTACGGTGTATCATTCGATGATTTTATAGTGATCAGCGGACCATGCCATGCCGAAGAAGTAGCACTGGAGAAGCTTTCTTATCTCACTATAGCATCCGGCGATACGGAGCTTGCGGCCGAATTTGCCGGCATGTTAACCACGCGTTACATTAATACCGTTGTTTCCGAAGATATCTGGGGTACCGAATACGCCGCCGTGCTTAAAAACGTTTATGCGATGGCAAGCGGAATTTGTCACGGCGTGGGTTATGGCGACAATTTTCAGTCGGTACTTATATCAAACGCTATCCGCGAATTGGAACGCTTTGTTTCTGTTGTTCATCCCATCGACCGCGACATTAAAGAATCTGCTTATTTAGGCGACCTCCTGGTAACAGCTTACTCCCAATTTAGTCGCAACAGAACTTTCGGCAATATGATTGGTAAGGGTTATACCGTAAAATCGGCACAGCTCGAAATGAACATGATTGCTGAGGGTTATTACGCTGTAAATTGCCTGCATGAAGTTAATAAACAGTACAATGTGTTTATGCCAATCTGCAGCGCCGTGTACGCTATTCTGTACGAAAAACGAAATCCAGCACTCGAAATGAAACATTTGGCAGGGCAATTGAGTTAATATTACGTTAACTTTAATTCACTACCAATGAATAGATTAATCAAGACCGCCCTGTTCTCGGGGGCAATGTTATTTGCCGTTCAAGGGATGGCGAGTACCATCAAAAGCGACACGACCAAGGTCGGAAAAGTAACACGAAAAGTGGGGAACCAGGTTGCAAATACTGCAGCCAATACTGACTCCCATATTGTCGATAAAAAGTTTCACGACAAACGCGGGCCTCACGGCGAAACTGTTTACATCAATAAACATTCGCACTACTATTACATCAATAAAAAAGGCCATCGGGTTTACATTACGAAGGCTCAGATGAAAGATGAAAAAGAGGACTAAATTTTAAATAAAAATACGATGAGCAAATACGTACTCATACTGATCCACGTAGCTTGCGCCATTGTATTGTTATGCGAATCGTTTGTCTAAAAACCACAAAAAACCCCGTTGTCATTGCTGAACAACGGGGTTAACTAAACTAAACCTAAAACTAAGTCTTTATAGTGATTTGTTAACTAGTTAATTGGTTAACTAGTCACAAGTTAACTAACTCAAAACCTCCTGCGGCGTTCGCCACGATCTTCGCGGCGTTTGCCTGAGAAATCGCGGAAGCCACCGCTATGGCTGCCTGAGCGCTCTCTGCTTCCACCTTCGCGATTGCCGCCGTTATGACCAGAGCCATTACGGAAACCGCCTTCTCTTCTATCCCCGCCTTCGCGCTTTTTATAGTTAGACGCACCACCACGTCTTTCGTTACTACTTTCGCCAGAAATTTCTATGCGAACTTCGCGACCATGGAAATCAGTGCCTTTGAAGCCATTTTGTACCTTTTGCACATCATCATTCGATACTTCGAAGAACGAATAAACACCCTTCACGTCAATCTTGCCAACAGTTTTACCGCTAATCTTGGTGTTGTTGCAGATATAACCCAGCAGGTCGCCGCGGGTAAACCCGTCAACCGAGCCTAAATTGATGAACAGGCGGGTAAAATCCGAACGCATGCCAGTACGGTTAAAACGATCGCCCCTGTCGCCTTCAGCGCGTGGCCTTTCATCAACCGGTGCATTTAAGTCTGGTGCATTCTTATAATAATCAAGGAAGCTATTGAACTCGAGCGACGCAAACCGTTTGATGATCTCTTCTTTGCTCAGGTCGTTAAACTCGTCCATGATACGCGGCAGGTATTGTTCAATTTGCTGCTCATTCACCTCAACATTGTGTACTTTATGTATCAGCGCAAACAGTTGTTTCTCTACCACATCAAAACCGGTAGGGATTTCGATTTTAGCAAAGCGCTTGCCTATTACCTTCTCTATCTGGCGAATTTTACCTAATTCTTTACCGTTGATGATCGATATCGAAACACCGGTTTTGCCCGCACGAGCAGTACGACCGCTGCGGTGAGTGTAATTCTCGATCTCGTCAGGTAATGAGTAGTTGATAACGTGTGTAACGTCATTTACGTCGATACCACGGGCAGCTACGTCAGTCGCAATCAGCAATTGGAGGCTGCGCTCACGGTAACGTTTCATTACCTTATCACGCTGCTGCTGCGACAAGTCGCCATGCAGTGAATCAGCATTGTAACCGTCCTTGATCAGGGCCTCGGCAATTTCCTGGGTCTCGATCTTGGTGCGGCAAAATACGATACCGAAGATTTCAGGATTGAAATCGACGATACGTTTAAAAGCAGCATATTTATCACGTGCACGTACCACATAGTACTCGTGCTCGATATTGGCATTGCCGGTATTTTTTGAGCCCATTGTCAGCTCGTAAGGATCGGTCATGTATTTATTGGCGATCCTGCGAACCTCAGAAGGCATGGTGGCCGAAAACAGCCATGTTTTTTTGTCTTCCGGAGTTTCCGACAAAATATTGTCAATGTCTTCCTGGAAGCCCATGTTGAGCATCTCGTCGGCCTCGTCCAATACAACGTACTTTACGCCGCTGAAATTGATAGCGCCACGATTGATGATATCCAGCATACGTCCCGGCGTAGCTACAACAATCTGTACGCCACGGCGGATCTGGTGCAACTGGTCAGAAATACTTGCACCGCCATATACAGCCACAACATGCACGTTGCGGGTATTTTTTGCATAATTTTTCAGATCGTTGGTGATCTGTAAACAAAGTTCGCGGGTAGGGCACAATACTAGCGCCTGCGGATGATTTTCTTCGAAATCAAGTAATTCCAACAGTGGAAGTCCAAAAGCAGCGGTCTTGCCGGTCCCGGTTTGGGCCAATCCGACAAAATCGTTGCTGCCTGATAACAAAACAGGAATAGACTGCTCCTGTATGGGCGTAGGATTTTCGAATCCTAAATCAGAGATGGCATTAACAATTTCATGACGGATCCCCAGTTCAATAAAAGGGTTGTTCATGAATTTAAATAACGAATCTGGCAACATCGCCAAATCGGCCGCAAAGGTACGACTATTATTTGCCAATTCAAATACCGGGAGAGGAAATAGGAAATATGACAATTGGATAGTAAATGATAACCTTTATCCAACCCGTCATGGCGAGGAACATACTAACTCTGAACTGTGCCAGTCAACGAACCTAGATTCTTTTCAAATGACGATCTTGTAAATTATAGACAAAAAAGCAATGAACAGCTTGCGGGATTTCGTTCAATAACATCGGCAAGGACAATTGATTTGCATGTGCAGAGTTAGTTCGTTCCTCGCCATGACGTTCTTATTTTCCATGCGCGACTATCACATCACATTGTACCTTTATGCATATTTTTCAACAAGATTATGGCACCTGAAGAATGGGATGAACTTCCAGATAAGCTAAAAGACGCAATCAACGAAGGTTTGGAACAGGCTGAAGCAGGACAAGGAATACCGGCATCAGAATTCTTCAAGAAAATACGCAAAAAATATGGTTTAGATAAACTAAAAGATTGGTGGGATGATATTGACTCAAAAGAACTGAAATCGAAGAAGGCTTAGCACAAGCCGATCGCGGCGAA
>JAICXZ010000107.1 GCA_025934475.1 Mucilaginibacter sp.
CCAGTTAAGACCATCCCCCTTAATTATCTGACCGGTTAATGCAAGTTCGAAACCTTTATTGGTCAACGAACCAACGTTAGCCAAAACAGTATTGAATACAGCCGGAGGCTCTGGAATTGTGTAGTATGACAATAAGTTATCTGTTTTGTCATTAAAATAGTTCATGTTACCAGTCACGCGGCCATTGAACAATGAAAAGTCGAGACCAATATTACGGCCTTTTCTTTCTTCCCACTTCAAATTGCTGTTTTGCTGCTGAATAGTTGAGTAGGCACTGTTGTAATATCCGGTAGCAGCGTTAAAATAGGTACCTACCGGCCCCACTAATTCAAGTGCGGTATAAGGGTCAATAGCATCGATGTTACCTGTCACACCATATCCTAACCTGATCTTGAGGTCATCTAACCAATCCACATTCGCCAGCAGGTCTTTCTTAAACCGGTAAGCAAGGTCAAATGACGGAAAGTTTCCCCAGCCGTACTTATCACCGGTTTTTGAGCTACCATCACGACGGATAGTGGCTGTTACATAAAAGCGGTTATCATAGTTATATTGCGCCCGGGCAAAAAATGAGATCAGTAAATAATCATCCTTGTAAGAACCTATTTGATTAAACGCCGTATTACCTGAACCCAGGTTATTGTCGAGCAGATCAGGAGTGATGTATTGCTGACCTTTTGCAACAAACCAGTTGCTGAGATAATCATTATACTCGTATCCGCCGTAAACATTCAGCGTACTCTTTCCAAAAGTTTTGTCATAATTAATGTGCAAATTGGTTTTGTAAGAGTTGGTATTGATCTGGCCCTGGGCCGCCTGGTTTACGTTACCCTCGAGCGGGAAAACCGGAATAAAACCGTGTTCCTGAACGTTATTGCGGGAGATAGCTGCTGAACCCCCAACTTTTAACTCGTCAGTGATGTTAAAATCCAGCGAGCCGTTAATTAAGGTCAAGTATTCGTAGTTCCTGTAAGTGGACTCTGCGAGATGCTCAACAGGGTTGGCTTCGTTAAAGTCTGTGTAAGCGTAATACGATCCGTCTGCATTTTTAATCGGGAAAGTAGGCGGAGAGTTATACAGGAAGCTGAAGTTAGAATAGTCGATTAATTTCCTGGTAGTTGAAACATTATCAATGTTCAATTTGATATCCAGTCTGTTATTGATGGCCTTGGTCTCGCCGGCAAAGCGTAAACCCAACTGTTCTTTTCCGGAACCTATAATAATGCCATCGGCATTTGAATAATTCGCTGATGCCATATAATTTGAAGTGCTGGTTCCACCGGAAATTGACACTGAATGTCTTTGCTGATAGGCAGTGCGGGTAAGCGCTCTTTGCCAATCCGTGTTGCCGCCCTTATCAAGAGTGGCTAATGCTGACGGATAAAGCGAAGAAAGCGTCGACCGGTAGTCGCTTGGGCTCAACAGATCGTAATATTTGCTCTGCGTGCTTGTACCTACCAAACCGTCGTAGGTAATAACCGATTTACCCGACTGACCCCTCTTAGTCGTAACGATGATTACACCATTGGCGCCCCGCGCACCGTAAATAGCGGCTGCAGAAGCGTCTTTCAAAACGTCGTAAGAAGCGATGTCGTCCGGCGGAATGTTCTGGAACTGGTTAGGATCGTCCAGGATGATACCATCTACCACAAACAACGGGTTTACACCGCCTGTGATTGACGATTGACCTCTCAAGCGAACGGAAGCTACCTGGTTGGGGTCACCGCCTGGTTGAGTGATTACCAGACCTGCGACTTTACCTGCTAACTGATCAACCGGGTTGATAATAGCACCCTGGTTAAAGTTTTTGGATGACAGGTTTTCAACTGCGCCGGTCAGGTCTTTTTTACGCACGGTACCATAACCAATGCTGACTACGGTAACTTCATTCAATGCGGTACTTGAGGCTTCCAGGGAAATTGCTAAAGGCGAGCCGGTTAACGCTACGCTCTTAGTGGTATACCCAATAAATGAAACTGTCAGCGTGGTTACTGACTTCGGCACGGACAATTTAAAATTACCAGTCGCATCGGTAACTGTGCCCACTGTGGTGCCCTTCGCAACTATGGATACACCTGGTATTGGCGAACCATCTTTTGCGTCTGTTACTTTACCTGTAACTGCGACATTCTGCGCCATAGCTGACATAGAAAAGAGGCAGGCCAGGATAAAACAACTTACTTTGAGTAAATTTTTAAGATGCATAAAATTTGGGTTGAGTTTTAATTGGCTTAATAAATATAACTAATTTTTAATTAAAATGCTAATTTTTTTAACCTTGGTTAGTGAATACCAACTCCCCCTCAAATGCCATTTTCTTCTGCATTCAATAACTCAAATACAAAGGCTGCACTGGCGCCTCGTAAAGTTTTTCCGGGATCGTTACCGATGAATATTTACACTGCACAGCAAAACGCAGCATCAAAATATTTCCAGGCAATAATATTCCGCCCGGCCCCGTAATTAAAAAATAATGTATTGGTTTATAACGTTTGTGCAGGTATAAAACTTCTTATCGAACCTCCACATTACAAAGTAATAAAGACGTGACAAAATTACCTATTCCTTTATTAAAAATATAAGAAAAAATCGGCGTTTATAATTTCAATTACTTGATAGTGAAATAATTACAAATAATAGCGTCTTGAAAAATATAAGCCTAATTTAACCTTTTTAAGTACTAATTTAACTCATCAGCACTTTTTAAAACCAGTAAAACGGCCTATTTCCGGCTACAGGGCCACTGGATGAAGAAAAAGAATATTGTTTTGATTAAGGCCGGATATATATCAGGATTTATTAAGAATATCGACGGCCTTGATGTCCATAATGCGATGATCAAATTGATCTCCAGGTACAAGAGCTTTTGCCTTAATACGCATCTTATACACGTAAATGGTATTGACAGAATACTCCAGGATATTGGCGATGGTTTCATTATCATTAATTCCCAACCGCATAAGAGCAAATATTCGCAGGTCGGTGTTCAAAACCTCGTGATCGCGCGGCCATATCTGGTCTTCCTCCCTCAACATAGAGTTGAAAGAAGCGATGAAATTTGGGAATATCTTGAGGAAAACATGGTCAAAGGTATAGAAAAGGGTTTCGCGTTCTTTTTTGATGTTTATTTCGTTAACCGAAAGCAAAACATCGTCGTATTTCTTGGTGGTAATTTTCCGTTCCACGCTCCGCTTCAGCTTTTCGAGCTTCAATATATAACCGGATATCACATTGAAAAAATATCCGATATACTCCTCCTTAATATGCGTGTCCTCAGATAATTTACCATTGATTTTTTCGAGTAATATATTTTTTTCCTCGATGATCTTCTCCTTTGTCTTCAGCCGGCGAAACTGGTAAAACACGATAAACAGGATAGACGAAATGATAATAGCTACAACCGTGATGGATACGAAATACGCCAGGAACCTGTCTTTTTCCTTTTCGGTCAGTATATTTCTCTGAGCGGCAACTATTGGTAATACCGCTCCTATCTTCACTTTCCTCAACCTGGCGCCGTAAAACTGGGCGTCGTCCATAGCCTGGTTAATAAAGGTGTAGGCATCAACTATATTTCCTTTTAGATAGAGCTCCCAGCCCAGTTTAAAAATGGCGGTAGTTTCTTTGGTCGAAGATCTGATATCATTGATTGCGCCTTCGGCCATTAAAAACATGCGGTCCGATTCCTGGTAGGGACTGGTGTAGAACGAGCTCAACCCGGTGGCGACCATTGCCCGGTGGTGTTCGCTAAGTTTATAGTGCAGCAAAAGATCAAGGTACTCGGACGAGGGGTTTTGCAAGCGGCCGGCTACAATTTGTTTATTGCCTATATAATACAACCTGTCGAACGAGCTGGGCGGAGCCAATGCAATTGCCGAATCAATATATTTGATCGCTTCGCTTTGATCAAATACTGCATAAGCTTTATCACCATTATACTCGGCAAGGTCAGAATATGCCCGCGATTTAGTGGAATAATATTCAAGTCGCGAAGTATTGCTGAGAATTTTTGAGTTAATCTGGTTAAGACATTCAAATGTCTCCTTAAACATACCCGACGACAGAAGAATAAAGGCAAGTTTTATCTTGGTATCATATACTTTGGAGAGGTCGGTGGTTATTAGGGCCAGGCGCAGCAGTTTCTGGGTATAAACATAGGCCGAATCAAACTGGTATACCTTATATTCTTCATACAACTGCCGGCACAGATCATATTGAGCATTATAGTTACCTGGCGATGTTGCATTCAGCTTTTCTTTCAGCTGCTTAATCCTAAGCTCCTTTTTATCATCATAATCTTTCCTGTGAGCAAGTTCATTTTTCAACACCCCCATTATACTGTCGACCCTGGCTTGCGGAACGCTCGCGGAAGCACAATGCATAAGTAGTACCAGTAAAAAGGCGGGTAGAAAAATTTTGATCATAAAATTGGTTTATCGTAGCTACGAAGCTATTGCTTAAAAATAAGATAAAAAACAATGCAACAGTAATTTTAGTGAGGTTACAAGTTAAATTACTGACTAATACATCGAAAAAACTAAATTATAGCTGATCTATATGATAATGATTGAGCAGGTTGAGTAGTACGCCGTTGGTCCAGCCAAACCCGTCTTGCAGCGGATATTCACCGCCGCCGGCCTTAACATCGGTATCGATTACATTATATTTTTCCATCAGCTTGCCGGTCGAATTAAATACGCCAATATTAGTGCGTACCCAGTTTTCGGCAATGGAACGGGCAAGTTTGTAATCGCCGTAATTATTCAGGCCATCAATGGCTATATACTGCAACGGCGCCCATGCATTGGGGCTATCCCACTGTTGGCCAGAACGCTCAAGCGTTGTAACCAAACCGCCGGCTTTGAAAAAATTTGCTTTTAGCTTAGCCGCTACACGCGCCGCCTGTTTGGCATCTGCTATCTTAAACTCCAATGGGAAAACTCCGGCAAGCGATACGTGTGTGGTGGTATGCTTCTCTTTCCAGTTATAATCCATAAACCAGCCCTCTCTCGGGCTCCAGCAATACTTTTGAATTGCTTTTTTGCGAGCCACGGCTTTAGCCAGGTAGTATTTATACTTCGCCTCGTCGCCTTGTATACTATATGATTTGGCAATGGTCATTTCCAGGTGATAAAGCAGACAATTGAGGTCGACAGGGATGATCAATGTCGTTTCGATAGTCTCCAGCTTACCGGTTGTATCCATCCAGCGGGTACTAAAATCCCATCCCGATTCTGCTGCCGCCCGTATATTCCGGTAAAATTCGCCGGGCGCCTCCTTAGTGTTTTTAGCCGCGTTTACATCCTTCTTAAATGACTCTTCGCGGGGCAGATCGGATTCGTCCCAGTATCGGTTCATGATTTCACCGTCCTGCATCCTAACCGAATTACGAAACGCCTGTCCGGGGCCCAATTTTTCATGACCGCGCATCCAAAAGGTATACTCCTTAAGCAGTTCGGGTTGATATTGAGTATATATCTTGTTGCCTTCATCTTTTGCAAGGATGTCGAGCATCATGGAAAAGAATGGCGGCTGCGAACGGGTTAAATAATAGGTACGTATGCCATTAGGTATAAAACCATAGGTATCGAGCAGGTAAGCGAAATTGCCTATCATGTTCTGAATGATCTTTGTTTTGTGACTTTCCTGCAGACCCAGCATCGTAAAATAGGAATCCCAGTAATAGGTCTCGCGGAAACGCCCGCCGGGGACCACAAAGTCATTAGGAACAGGCAATAAGGATGAATATTTTGAAACTGTATCGTGTTTACGATATAGCACCTGCCACAGTGTATCAATATGCTTACGTATGCCTGCCTGTATATCACTCTTAAACACATCATTATGGGTACCGGGAATTGTGAAATTGTCGAGCACGAATTGCTTCAAATCAAACCCTGCTTTGTCCTTTTGATCATTATAATCCTTCATGATCAACACCGGGTCACGTTTGGCAGTGGCGTCGACAAAGGTTTTGTTATCAGGAAAAATGTCAGATAGCTGAACTGTTTCAAAAAGCCCGGGGAATAACTGCCTCGGCGTTTTTAGTTGCGCCCACGCACAGTTAAATACAACAAATAATGATAAAGTAAAAAGTAATCTTCTCAGCATCAGGTTTATAATTGAAAAGGCGACAAGCCGATATAAAAATAATTGCTTTAGAAAGATGGTGCGTACGAACCACACCTTGTATCATAATTTTATAACAAAAATCAACACTTTTTTAACACAACATTTTGATAACCAATAAACTAAAAATTAACCACATGATAAAAATATACGATTCTATAAACCCAAACTCCTAAGTGCGGGTAAATAACCGGGCGTTTAATACATTTGATTGATACCAATTACATCTAACCCATTATGTTAAACTGAGAGGAATAATTCTATTTGCCTCATTAATTCTATGCTGCCGCGTCTTTTCACAAACCAATTCCTGGTTTGTAGTCGAATAAATAAGGGGTGAAGATTTTATGGACAACCGGCTGTAGTGTCCCGGTTGTTGCTCGTAAGGACAGAGTGGAAGTCCTTAGTCGACCCAGACGGTGATCTCTTTGCTGGTCGTGTTTTCAGCAAAAAGGATTCGTCCGGCAGGCAAATGATATTGCCTCATAGTTTCAAGTCCCTTCTTCAGGGCTTCAAGAATATTCCTCCTTCTTGAAGGCTGGGTCGAAAAATCCCGCAGCTCTGCAGCCATACTCCAGGGGCATACTGTTTGCATGTTTGATGATACCCTTTTGCTTCCTTCGAGCGGCGGATACACTTCCATCCAGAATGACCGGGGTGCATAGGCTGCTTCGCATATATCCCTGGCGTCCTCAGGCACATAAATTTGATTGGTGATCGGCATATAATCGTTCATGATGTTTTTCATGTTAACTAACGCTGGTTGGACGCTTTTGGTTAACGTTTGTTTAGTAAAAGTTACTAACGTTCAGCGAGTTATTAACATCGCTTCGCGGTGGTTGTAAAGGTTATAAGGGCTAAAGTTGTTAAAAAGGTTATACTTTCTTATGCCGCAGTTGCCCAACCATTTCAACCTCTATAACCTTTTATAACTTCTCGACACCTAACTTTTACCAATCGTAAAAAACATAGCCACTGCAGCAGCACCCATGCTGATGAACGTGATCCAGAGCAAGGTTCTGGACAATGTGCGGGTCCGGAACTCGCCCATGATCTTTTGGTTGGCGGATATCCTGATGATAAGAAACAAAAGCGGAACGGCCGCAACACCGTTAAGCACCGCCGAATAAACTAATGCTTTGACGGGGTCGATACCCACAAAATTGATCAGCGATCCGATAATCGTTGCTGCAATAATGACCGCATAAAATCCGCGGGCGTGCCCGGGTTTAAGATTCAGACTGGCTTTCCAGTTAGCAGCCTCCGATACCGCATAGGCTGCGGAACCCGACAATACCGGCACAGCCAGCAAGCCAAGGCCAATGATCCCTATTGAAAAAATAAGCTTGGCCCAGAAACCGGCGTGCGGAAACGAATGCACAAGAGGTTCCAGCGCTTTAGCTGCATCTGAGGCGGTCTTAATATCGGTAACTCCGCTTTGATGAAGTACAGTTGCACCCACCAGCAAAATGCACCAGGTGGTAAATTCTGAAATGATCATCCCTGTATTATTATCAAAACGCATGGCGCGTATGTTCGTCCAGTGTATTATTGGTTTTCCGCGGCGCATGGCTCCTTTTTCCTTCACCTCCTCCACTTCCTGCGATGCCTCCCAAAAGAACATGTAAGGCGAAATAGTAGTGCCGAGCACACCTGTGATGATAAACAAGAAGGCAAAGCTAAACTCGATATGCGGCACAAAGCTGGCTTTGAGAATCGTTAACCAAGGTTGCTTCACGATAAATGCAGTGATTGGATAGGCGAGAAGTGCAAGAGCCAGCCATTTTAGAATTCCGGCATAAGTCCTATAATTTGTGTAGATCTCCAGCACCAATATCATGGCAGCAAAAAAAACGATCAGCACGTAAAAGTTGACGGGTACCAGAAGCTGCGCGGCTGGTTCCTTGCGCTGTCGCCCGGCGCGC
>JAICXZ010000208.1 GCA_025934475.1 Mucilaginibacter sp.
ATCAACTAATCACTAACTCACGTCTGTATCACCCCCACATTAAACTGTTTCTCAATCGGCGCATGATTGGCCGCTTCTATACCCATCGATATCACCTTGCGGGTTTCGAGGGGATCAATGATGCCGTCGACCCAAAGATGTGCAGCTGCATAATATGGTGTCGTTTGTGAATTATATCTGTCGGTAATCTTTTTCAGCAATTCATCTTCTTTTTGCTGATCGATCACCTCTCCTTTCGCCTTCATGGCCGACTCCTGTATTTGCAGCAAAGTTTTTGCTGCCTGCTGACCGCCCATCACGGCTATTTTGGCGGTCGGCCAGGCGTATATGAGCCTTGGGTCGTAAGCTTTGCCGCACATGGCGTAGTTGCCTGCACCATATGAGTTGCCAACGATGATCGTAAATTTCGGCACCACAGAATTGGATACTGCATTCACCATTTTAGCACCGTCCTTAATAATGCCGCCTTGTTCGGAACGACTGCCTACCATAAATCCAGTTACGTCCTGTAAAAACACCAGCGGGATTTTCTTTTGATTGCAGTTCATGATAAAACGCGTAGCCTTATCCGCTGAGTCCGAGTAGATGACCCCACCAAATTGCATCTCACCTTTCCGCGATTTAAGCACCTTGCGCTGGTTGGCCACAATACCCACGGCCCAGCCATCTATACGCCCTAAGCCACATATAATTGACTGACCGTATCCAGCCTTATATTCCTCAAATTCAGAATCATCGAGTAGCCGATGGATAATTTCCATCATATCATAAGGCTTATCCCGGGCATCGGGCAAAATACCATAAATATCTTTTTCGTTCAGCTTTGGAGAGGCTGATTTAATTCTATCAAAACCAGCTTTAGTGTAGTCGCCGGTCATGCTCATAATGTTCTTTATCGAATCGAGACAGGCTTTATCATTCGGTTGTTTATAATCTGTTACACCAGATATTTCACAATGCGTGGTAGCGCCGCCCAAAGTTTCGTTATCAACATCCTCACCTATGGCCGATTTAACCAGGTAAGATCCTGCCAGGAAAACCGAACCCGTTCCCTCAACAATCATCGCCTCGTCACTCATGATGGGAAGATATGCCCCACCTGCCACACATGAACCCATGATGGCCGCTATTTGGATGATGCCCATACTGCTCATCACCGCATTATTTCTGAAAATACGGCCAAAATGTTCTTTATCCGGGAAAATTTCATCCTGCATCGGCAGATATACGCCGGCCGAATCTACAAGGTAGATAATCGGCAAGCGGTTCTCTATCGCTATCTCTTGTGCACGCAAATTCTTTTTCGCAGTGATTGGGAACCATGCGCCTGCCTTGACAGTGGCATCATTAGCCACCACTACACATTGCCTTCCGGAAATATAACCTATCCCGCAAACTACACCTCCCGAAGGGCAGCCACCGTGCTCGGCATACATCCCATCGGCTGCAAAGGCGCCAATCTCCAGCCAGGGTTTATCATCATCAACCAGGTAAGCAACACGCTCGCGTGCCAGCATTTTGCCTTTTTCCTTTTGCTTTGCGGCAGCCTTTTCTCCCCCGCCCTCGTGTACTTTTTTGAGCCGGATTTTAAGATCAGAAACAAGTTGCTTATTGATATCTTCGTTTTTATTGAATTCGAGGTCCATGTTGGTTAGAGATTAGAGACCAGAGATTAGAGATTAGGCCCCTTCTGGCTTAGTTTATGCTAAATAACACTCTTTTTGGGTAAAAAACTAATCTCTGATCTCCAGTCTCTAATCTCTAAAACATCACAAACCCGGCCTTCTCTTCACCGGCGATATCGATTTAACAATGGTTTGCCCCTTGACCGGATCCTTTTGCGGCTTCATACCATCGACGGAGTTTTTGTAAGCTTGTACCAGAAGTTCTTTAGCATACCATTCGTGAAAGTCGTTCTTGTCTTTCACTTTAATGTACCGGTATAGGCTGCCATCGCCGATCAGCATATTACCAGGGTCATCGAGATCGGAGCCTTTATTGAATCCAAAGTTTACATGATCTGAGTAAACAGCTATGCTGCAAAATACATCACCTGCTTTGTCGGTAGGCGACCAGCCAAAGGCTACGGCATTGTAATTATCGTAGATAAGCTCGTTGCAATCCGGGTACAGATCCCATACAAATTCACGCAGCCAAAGAGCGGCGGCTTTCACCTTACCGGGATAAGGCAAAAGAAATCTCATAAGGTCGGTCAGTTCTTCTTTGGGCATCTGTTTTTTATAAAAATAGGATTTTAAACAATTAAAAACGAGAATCGTAGTTTTGTTATCTTGAACGATACCTTATGTCAAGCATCCATCTCAAAAGAATTTATGACCCGTACGATAAAGGCGACGGCTATCGCGTCCTGGTTGACCGGCTTTGGCCCCGGGGGATTAAAAAGGAAAACGCCCATATTGATAAATGGCTTAAAGACGTTGCACCATCTAATAAACTGCGCGAAGAATTTCATCATCAATCCGAAAAATGGGAGAAATTTATCGCTGCCTACCATTCCGAATTGAAGGATTCGGATGCTTTCGCTGAATTGGCTTCCGACATTGGTAAGCATAAGAACGTCACACTTTTATATGCGGCGAAGGATACTGAGCACAATAACGCCGTAGCTTTGCAGCAATTTATATCCCACAAATTGTAAAAAGCTGATTACCAATATAAACTTAAGTGGCTACTTCCCGTATAAAGAAATTACGGGTGAATAAAACCGCCTTTTCAACTAGTACAACAAAAGCTGCATTGAAACACTATTTTTTATTCTTGTTTTTAATTTTAGGTCTCAGTGGATTAGCAGCTACCGGCACTACAGCGAACGACACAGCCACCGTAAACCACCTCAACAGGATGGCGGCTGCACATATTAAATCTTCGCCAGATACCAGCTTTTATTACGCCCAGCAAAGTACTGCGCTCGCCAGGAAGATCAATTATGCCAAAGGACTAGCCGACGGGTTGGTTCAGGAAGGACACGTTGATTATTTTAAGGGGCGTGCTGATGACGCTGTGCGTAATTTTGATGAAGCGATCGGTATCTACAAGCGTATTAACGATTCGGCCGGTCTCGCCGACTGTTACGTGCAGTATGGCCGTATGTTCAACCTGCAGGCCAATTATGATAAGGCGCTTAGTTACCTGAACCAGGCGGTACCGCTTATCAAAAAAACCGGTAATGAATATGCGCTTGCCGATTGCTATAAAAATATTGGCATTGTTCATTTCAGTGAAGGACAGTTATCTAAGGCACTTGATTATTATTACGATGGATTATTCATCGCCGTAAAAAATCATTATACGCTCCAATCGGCCTCATTTTATAATGATATCGGTGTTATTCTGCAAAATATGGAAGTATATCCCAATGCATTGGAATACTTTCAGAAAGCACTCGCGATTCTCGATAAAACGGACGACCTCTTTGCTTTAGGTACCATAAATCAGAATATCGGCGAGATCATGCTTGCTCAGTCCGACTATGACAAAGCGATTTCCTATTTAGAAAAAGCTAATGCCATCGCCAAAAAACAGAATGACAAGGAGGGTTTAAGTTCGGTATACACCGATTTGGGTTTGTGTTATGCCGCCAAGAACCAAATTAACAGAGCAATCAGCTACCTGGACACTTCCCTGAATACCGGCATCAAATACAAGATCGTATACAACCAGGCTTATGCTTATATCGGCTTTGCGACGGTATACAATCAGCAAAAACAATATCAAAAAGCTTATCCCTACGCACTTCGCGGACAGGAATTAGCTGTTAAGCTTGGCAACCTGTCGATAGGCGCAAATGCTGCGCTGCAACTGAACAAAACCTATGCAGGTCTTGGAAAAATCGACGAAGCCTACAAGGAACTAAGCAAATACATCGATTTTAAAAACGGGCTCAAAGACAATGAGAGCATCCAGAAGCTTACGTCGTACAACCTGGAGCTGAGTTTCGCAGTAAAACAAAGATTACAGGCCGAGCAACAAAAAGAAAGAGATTTGCTCTATAAACAAACGTCGAGGGCACAGCGGCTTACTATTCTGATCTTCCTTATCCTGGTTATAGCGATGATTGTGATTACCGGCGTATACTATACCGAAAAACGGAAACAGCAGAAAATCAATTCGATGCTGGCTAACAAGAACGTGGAGGTATTGCAGCAGAAGTCGGATCTGGATGAACAAGCAGGTAAGCTAAACGACCTTAACACACTAAAGGACAGGCTCATAGCCATACTAGCTCATGACCTGCGCGCACCTCTAAGCACACTCAAAGGTTTATTCAATTTATTGCAGGACGAATCAATATCGCATGATGAAATGCTGGGGATGATACCCGATGTTATCAAAAAGCTTGATTATACATCCGATTTTCTCGATACGCTTCTATTCTGGATCAATAGCCAGATGGAGAACTTTGAAAGGGCAGTGAAAAATTTCCAGGTAAAAGAAGTGATTTCAGTCGAAGCGGCGAACTACTACGAGCCGGCCCTGCGCAAAGGCATACAATTGATCGATAAAGTGCCTGACAACCTGGTGGCATGTGCTGACCCGGATTCTATCAGGATAGTTGTTCGTAATCTCATCACCAATGCTATCAAGTTCTCGCAAAAGGACGACGTTATAGAGGTCTCGGCAAAACAAGACAAGCAAAATATCCTGATAAGTATCGCCGATACCGGCGTTGGTATGACGCCCGAGCAATCGCGTAAACTTTTCAAAGCTAAGGTAAGTAGTAAAACGGGTACGCATAACGAATCGGGGACCGGTATGGGGCTGCTATTCTGTAAGGACCTGGTCGAAAAGTGCAACGGTAAAATTTGGGTCAGCAGCAAGCATGGCGAAGGCGCTACTTTTTACATCACATTGCCCATTGGCGAGGCGGATGAAATAAGAGACGCGAATAAGAGCCTAACCTCAAAACCGGAAGAGGTCTTTCAAAGTCGATGAAAAGTCGTCACAAGCTATTTTAAAACCACTTCGTAAAAATAATGTGAGCTTTCAGCACATGTTTCGGCATAGACTGGAATTAGCTAACTTTAAAGCGGCTAGTTTTATCTTCAGCTTTGCCAAACAGCTATGAAACACTGCAAACCTGGTTTGTTTTTCTCTATTGTAGGCGCATTTTTCTTATGCTCATGTCATCCACCTCAAACGGGAAGCAACAATACCGGCGAGCAAACCGATATGCATTTTGCATACGATGACAGCACACTCACCAATCGCGTGTTACCCGTTATGATGCCTTATAACCGGCTTATAGACCCGGCCGGAAAGGTTATCAGCTTTGGCGATCCGAATCTCGAAAATCATAGTCTGGATGTTAAACTAATACCTAATTCGACCATATTGGTGGTGGAAGAACGTTATGGGATAACATTGATTGATACTACCACAAATAAAGTTATTGCCAATTGGGCTTATAAAAGCAATAACTCATATAATGGCTTGATGAGTACCTACTCTGGCCTGGCGGTACAGAAAACCGGCGACGAAACCCAAATTTTCTGGAGCGCTGCCAATAGTACAACCCGCCGGTCACTTGTAATTGAGGCCAAATGGGATGGCCAGAATATTAGCATTGTTGACAATTTGGCTTTTGCACCCGCTGCTCCTTCCCCATTGGCGTTGCCCAATGAACTAGCGATCAATACCGAGAATGGTAAAGATTACTTGTATGTGGTTTTAAATGGGAACAATCAACTGGTGAAGATCGATCTCGCTACCAAAGCTACCGTTTGGACGCAACCGACCGGTGTGTCGCCTTATGGGATAACGATCGCTCAAAATAAGGTCTTTCTCACTAACTGGGGCGGCCGTCAGCCTGGCGTAGATACAACGGGCAGGGAAACGGCTGGCGTTCCTTATGGCAAAGCCTATACGGATCAAAAAACAGGGGCGACAGCGGGCGGAACCGTGCAGGTTTTCAATCCGGCGGATGGCAGCATGATTAAAGAAATAACCGTTGGCTTACACCCTAACGTGGTCATCGCAGATAATAGAGGCAATTTCGTGTATACAGCCAATGCCAATAGCGATAATGTCTCGGTAATATCTACTTCGTCATTAAGGGTAACCGAGACAATTCCGGTCAGACTCTCGGCCGGAAAAGATGGTTATATCGGCGATTCACCAAATGCCCTTGCGCTTGGCGCCGACAATACGACGCTGGATGTTGCTAACGGGATGGAC
>JAICXZ010000545.1 GCA_025934475.1 Mucilaginibacter sp.
ATTGCTTCGGGCGCATCAGATTATATTACCAAGCCGGTTAAGACCGACCAGTTATTAGCATTAATGAAAGTTTGGCTTATTAAATAAATCCAAACTAAAACGTGCTGCGCCCGTTAATAACCTATATTAGCCACGGCGCAGCACGTTTTTATAGATATCCATGAGCAAGGCAACGAATAAAAGTGAATCTGAATCGGACACGCAGATCAAAATCCTGTTAGTAGACGATAACGAAAATAATTTAATGTCGATGGAAGTTGCCCTGGAGCGGGATGATTACGCATTCTCAAAGGCGACGTCGGGCAGGGAGGCGCTTAGAATACTTTTACACGAGGAGGATTTTTCATTGATCCTGCTTGATGTGAAGATGCCTACCATGGACGGGTACGACACGGCAGAACTTATTTACCAGCGCGATAAATTAAAGAACATCCCCATAATTTTTATCACCGCGCATGATTATGAAGAGGCCGCGATGTTTAAAGGCTACCAGGCCGGCGCCGTGGATTTTATCAGGAAACCGTTCAACCCGGAAATGCTGCGCTCAAAGGTGGCCGTATTTGCCGAGCTGCACAAAAAAAACCAGCAGCTAAGACAGCAGGAAGAAAAGGTAAAAGCGATCAACAACGATTTGATGCTTTTAAACAGGGACCTTGAGAAGCGGGTGCTGGAACGTACGGCCGAACTGGAAGCCCTGAACCAGGAACTGAAAGCGCTTAACTTATCAAAAGATAAATTTCTTTCCGTTATTTCGCACGATCTGCGCAACCCGCTGACCGCGCTACTGGCATCATCAGCTAAATTAAATGACGATCCTGAAAAGCTGGAGCCGGCCAAAGTGAAACAACTGGCGGGGATCATCCACCGAACGTCAAACAAGCTGCTCGACCAGCTAAACGAGGTAATCGACTGGGCGAAAAAGCAAAGTGAAAAAACAAACTTTAATCCCGAAAAGCTGCGGCTGGCCGAAGGCATCGACGTGTCGCTGGAACTTTTAAAGCCGAACGCAGCTCAAAAGAAGATCAGGCTGGAGAATAAAACGCCGAAGAATATTTTTGTTAAGGCCGACTCGCTGATGCTGCGGTCCATCGTTCAAAACCTGGTTACCAACGCGATCAAGTACACACCTCAGGGTGGATCGGTGATTATAAATGCCAAACCCGAAGGAAAAATGATACGTGTATTTGTGGAGGACTCGGGCGTAGGCATGACGGAGGATATCATGAAGAACTTATTCACCAAGGACAATAGCTCCTCGCTATCCGGCACCAATAACGAAATCGGAAGCGGCCTTGGCTTGATATTGGTAAACGATTTTGTTGCCCAGCATGGGGGAACCATTGATGTTGAAAGCGAAGTAGGCACAGGAACTACCTTTAAGTTTACTATTCCGTCCGTAAAAACAACCTGACCAAAGCCATTAGGCTCCTTTTCTTGGGTGCAATTCAAATTGTCGCTCCGGCACCCCCGTACGTACGGGGTTCCTAATGGAACGTAAAGAATGATTTTCTATATCTCTACCAACCAAATGTTCCTATGGAACATATTCCAGCATAGAAATGCGTTCCATAGGAACGTCTGGTCGGTAGAAAAAACAAATTAGGGTATCTGCGTTCCATAGGAACGCATGGTGATATGCGACAATTTGAATTGCACCCCTTTTCTTATATCTGGCGATAATGTTATATATTTATGTTATGATGCTATCCCTATGATATGAAAAAGCATGTACTTGTTTTACTGATTATATTACTAAGCGCCTCTTGTTTAAATGCGCAGAACGTTGCAACCCGGCCAAGCCCATTTATCATAAAAGGCTTTCACCTGGACATGCGAATCCAGGTGATGAGCATGGACACTTTAAGATCCTTTGCGTTAAAGCTGAGCCGCTACGGCATAAACACGCTTATTATGGAATGGGAAGGAACCTACCCTTTTGTAAGACACCCATTGATCCCAAACCGGTATGCTTACACGAAGAGTCAGATCACATCTTTTATAAAATACTGCAACAGCCTCGGCATCGATGTGATACCGCTGCAGCAAAGCTTTGGCCACGTAGAGTATATTTTAAGGCACGACCGGTACAAAGACCTGCGCGAAGACCAAAAAGATTTTTCGCAGGTTTGCCCGCTCCAGACGAAACAGGACAGCGCGTTGTTTACCGACCTGTATACCGAGCTGGCTTCGACACATACCTCGAAATATATTCACATCGGCGGCGATGAAACGTACTTGCTGGGGCACGATGAGCGCTGCAGGTTAAAGGCAGCACAGGAAGGGAAATCGAAACTTTATATCGATTACATTAAGCTGTTGTGCAATATCGTTATCAAACTTGGTAAAACGCCCGTTCTTTGGGCGGATATAGCCCTTAAATATCCCGACGCCATAAAATTATTGCCAAAAGGAACCGTATTCATCGACTGGAATTATGGATGGGATATGAACCGGTTTGGCGCTCATGAAAAATTACTGGAAAGCGGTTATGAGATATGGGGCGCGCCGGCCATAAGGTCGTCTCCTGATAATTACTACCTTACCCAATGGGAAAAGCATTTTAAAAATATACGTGATTTTGTGCCGGAAGCAGCCGCCCTGGGATATAAGGGAATTGTGATGACATCGTGGTCGACATCGGGCGTTTACTCGCCGGTATTTGAGTCGGAAAATGAAATGACGGACGAATACGCCATTCGGCACGTGTATCCCATCAGCGGCTTTAACCTGCTGATCGCAGCTTATGCCCAAAGCCTGCATCAGTCAAAGCCACTGGAAATCGAACCTTTCGTTACAAAGTATTGCATGGAGCATTATGGTTTTGGACGTGCCGAATCTGCCAGGTTTTGGCGGGCGTTACGGACCGCACCTTACCAAATCACCCGCGGAACGGTTGAGTCCAAGCCGCCGATAACGATAAAGGAACTGCTGGACAGCGTGAGAACGGCTGATAAAACGCTGCATGAGCTTAACCCGGCGAAAAATGAAAAGGAGTTTGCACATTACAGGCTGATGGCTGATATCAGGTTGCGATATGTGGAATTCGAACATATTTTGCACAAGGTAAACGAGCCTTCTTTTACTGTTGCCGGTGTGCCCGCGGTTTTGCGTGAGCTGAAGGCTTTGATCGATAAAGGAAAGGTGCTGGATGCACAGTTTATCGCGCTGAACAAAGGCTATATGCATGATACGGAATTAAAAAAGGAAAACGACCTGAGAAACGCAAGGATACAGTTACTTTACGATCGCTTGTCGAGAAAAAACTAACTTTAAGACAACTTGTGGTACAACTTAAAATATTTAACGGCCGGATCATAACGCCGAACCGCATCATGGATGGCGGCACAGTCCTGGTGAGTGACGGCAAGATCGCAGCAGTAAGCGAATATGATATTGAAGCGCCGGAAGCGGTGACGATAGATGCCGCGGGTAACTATATTAGCCCTGGCTTTATCGATATTCACGTTCATGGCGGCGGCGGTCACGATTTTATGTAAAATAACATTTAAGCCTATTTGTAGATTGCACGCGTTCATGAGCGACAC